>SEDG01000227.1 GCA_004295885.1 Pedobacter sp.
GGATAGGCCGAGTACAGAATTACTGGAATACCAGAAAAACGTTCATCAGATTTCAACTGCTCACACAATTCTCCGCCATTAACGCTAGGCAGCAGGTATTCAATTAAAATAATGTCTGGTTTAAAGTTTTCCACTAGTTTGATGATATCCTCACAGTCGGGAACCACTTTGCAATGATAACCATCGCTACCCAGCATATCGCAAAGGATTTCTCGCAAACTTGGGTCTGGTTCTATGGCTAAAATTTTCGGAATTAAACCGATTGGTTCTGTATTGGCTAACGTAGGTTCAAGATTTTGAATAGACATAGGTTTTCAATTAAAAAGATACATCGATAAAAAATTCTCAATTTATGGAACCGCAACAGGAATGCCAAAGCCGAATTCTTAGCGCTTGAAGGGTGCACACTGTAAAAAAATCATTATTGGTATGAAAAAAATGCAGTAGCGCTGAAAATCTGACAGTTGCGAAACATCGTACTTATTAATTGAGCAAAAACCAATCTAACTACAAATTGTTATATGGAAAAAAAGAGCTTATGCCTTGGCCTAAAGGAGAATATCCATCATCTTATAAAAATCTGCCTATTCCATTAAGAGAAAAGGCGGTTGAAATTGCCAATGCCATATTGGAGGAAAGCGGTGATGAGGGAATTGCCATAGCCACTGGTTTGAAGCGGGCAAGGCAATTGATGAAAAAAGAGGCGAGCGCCAAAAAAGATAAAAAAAAGTAAAGATAAGATGTCACTCTACCCAATAGCTGTAGTTTATGAAGACGTTACCTACCATTTTCAGGTAAGCGAATATCCGCACTACGACGAGCTGCGGTGTAAATTTAATGTCTATTACTGTGGGGAATTGGTAGCTACTTTTACACCTGGCAAAGACCACATCTTGCACCTCTGCAAAAAATATGGAAATGTTAAAGACCAGCTGCTAGATCTTGTAGCCGAGCAAATTGAAAAGTTATATCGCTATGGCTTTTTCTTGCAGTAACTAGCTTAGGGCAGCTACCATATTAAACGCCTAACTGCGCCATAAGCCTATCGAGTAAAACTGCTTGTTGTTGGTTAATTTTAACGCTAGCCTCAGCAAAATCGAACCATGCAGCTTTATCTACTTCTGGGAAAGATTGCAGGCGACCAGATTTTGGAGGCCACTGCAACTCGAAATTATTGCTAATTATAATCGTTGGATCAACATCAAATGCTACCGCAAAACAATGTACTCGTTTACCGCCTTTTTGAGTAATGTGCCCTAGAGATAAAAAATCTCCCTTAACGATCACACCAACTTCCTCCTGAAATTCGCGTTTAGCGGTAACTAAAAGATCTTCGCCATTCTCGATAAGTCCTTTAGGGATAGTCCACCAGCCGTTATCCTTATTTTTAAAGAACGGCCCACCAGGATGCACCAAGAAAAACGACAAGACTCCTTCTTTAAACCGATAAGCTAAGATACCAGCGCTCTCTAACATATTCGTTTGATTTTTTAAACTAAACAGCTTATTGTAATATACTACAATCTTACTTAGAAAGAGTTTCATCGGTATTGATATTAAAATCTTGAAACCAAAACACAGCTAGTTTGTTCAGTTTTACAAGCAATTATTCTGATACCTAAATCTAAAAATAATGAAAACTAAGTACATTTTAATGGCCACTTTAAGCAGCGTTGCTTTTTTGGCCTGCAATCCTAAACCAGATACTTCCAGTCAAAATGATACCACAGAAATTGCAAAAAGCCCTGTGGATACCGCAGTGATGAATGCACCCAATATGGATAGTTTTGCGCAAAAGGCAGCCATTGGCGGAATGATGGAAGTTGAATCTAGCGCAAGGATGATTAAATATACCGAAAATCCTGATCTGCAGAATTTGGCTACCGTAATGGTGAGAGATCATGGCATGGCCAATAAGGAGCTGATGGAAATTGCCAAAAAAGAAAAACTAAACCTGCCGCAAACACTGCCTCAAGAAAAATTAGACATCCTTGACAAATTAGATAAAATGCAGGAAGAAGAGAGGAACAGGGAATATGCAGCCGTGATGGTTACCGAACACCGTGATGCTGTAGCGCTTTTTACCACAGCCAGCGAAAGCGAAAGTAATGCAACCTTAAAAGCATTTGCAAAAAAGCACTTGCCCATCTTGAAGGCTCATTTAAGCCATGCAGAGTCGGTGAATAAAATAATGCAGTCCATTAAAAATGATAAAGGCGATTTGCCGTTGAAAACAAGTCAGGATAGACAACCCTAACTTTTAGCAAGACATAGAAGCTGGTCGCATAGGCCAGCTTTTATGCTAGTTAGCAGCTATAAGTCGGTATCGCTCTGGCTTGGCTCCTATTCGCTCCACTAATTCTCTTGCTTCCAAATCAAGTTTTACGGTCTCTCCGTACCAAGAGACGTTGCCATCCAAAGTTTCACCTATCTTTTGATTCAGGTGTTCCATCAATTCGGTCTGCGTGGGCTCACTGTCTGCTAATATTTCTAGGAGTGCGTCGCGAACTAAAATGTATTTCTCCAGATCAATGACCTTATTCCCATCATTTAAAGAGGGCAGCTGCTCATCACGCGTATCGGTATTTGGCCATTCATCAGCGCCAAATTGTGGCCTTTGCTGTGCTGGGTTTCCTTCCTTTACCTCAGTTTTTTCATCTTGGGCTTGCCCTTTAGGCACCTTTGATCCCACAGATGGTTGTGCGGCGCCATTTTGTGGCTTTTGGTCTTGATTTTCCATGATACATAAATTTATATAGGGTGTCATTCAAAATAACCGATAACTTAAATTTTTGTTTAAAATTTCATCAACGCAGGCGGGCCAGGCATTTGCTAAAAGCCTAAACCTTTTATAGGCCAACTTGTTTGTTGTACCATGGAAAATCTGGAAGTAATTATAGAAAGCCCAGCTGGCAGTAACCAGAAATATGATTACGAGCCAGTTAGTGGACACTTTAAATTAACCAAGTTATTGCCGCAGGGGATGGTATTCCCTTTTGATTTTGGTTTTGTCCCAGGTACGGTTGGAGGCGATGGCGACCCACTTGATGTCATGTTGATTAATGAAAAGCCAACCTTTACCGGATGCCGGATTAACTGCAAAATTATTGGCGGCTTGGTTTGTGAGCAAACTGAAAAAGACGGCAACAAAACCCGTAACGACCGCTACATTGGGATTGCTGATATATCAGAACAATATGCAGGCGTGAACAAGCTGAGCGAATTGCCTAAAGGAATGATTGAGCAACTGGAATTCTTTTTCATTAACTACAACAGCATTGCGGGCAAGCAGTTTGTAGTGAACGCACACATGAGCGCCGCGACAGCTAAAAAACAAATCGAGAGTTCGATAGCAATGGATACCGTTGCCATTAGGCTAGAGTTAATGATTCCAGAAACAAATGCTGCAGGAGATAAATATCCACAGGGTTATTACCGTGATTTAGAAAAGGAATTGATGAAGAACTTTGGCGGTCTTACAGCCTATCAACGTACGCCCGTAGCGGGAATGTGGCAAGATGAAAGTGCCTGCACGCAACAATCCATGTTTGTTTATGAATTATTGTTAGCCAAGTTAGATCTTACCTATTGGCAACAACTGAAGCAGAAGTTAGAAAAAAAGTTTGCGCAAAAAGAAATCTTAATTGTGCATGGGCCAGCCAGTAAGATTTGTTGAGGTATGGCTAGAAATACTCCATTAGCTTAGGTTTGGTGCATAAAAAAGACACCTAAATGATTGTGCTATTGTAAATTGCAATTTTACAATAGCACTCCTACAGAGAATACTGGAGTGTTTAATGAAACAATTCGCTTGTAAAAAAAGTATATAAAGGGTAACCTAACCAATCATTATTATCATGCAAACATTACAGCTCAATGATGTGCTTTCTGAGCACAGGCACCAGTTACGCTCTTTTGCCTTTAAATTTACCAAAGATGACAGCGAAGCAGACGATCTTATTCAGGATACCATGCTTAAAGCGATAAGGTATGCCGACAAGTTTATTGAAGGAACCAATCTGAGGGCTTGGCTCTTTACGATCATGCGAAACACCTTCATTAACGACTACCGGAGGGAAGTAAGAAAAAATGCGGTAATTACACAAGAAGATGAAATTTCTTACGCCCACTTGGTAAACAGTGCCACTAAAAATGAGGCAGAAGGTAAATTTGCTATGGCAGATATTCAAAAGATGCTTGCTAAACTACCAAAGTCTTATTACGATCCATTTGTACAATATTTTGAAGGGTTTAAATATCATGAGATTGCCGAAAGCTTGAATATTCCATTAGGCACCGTAAAAACTCGAATACACATGGCGAGGCAAATTTTGCAAAAACAATTAAAGCCATATCGTAAATAATACAGCAACAGCTTAATTTCAAGTTATTTAGCCAGATCCTTCTCTTATCAAGGGACAAACAGTCCTGCGGAAAGCGTATTGCGCAATTTTTCTTCTTTGTTAAAAAATACTATTTTCGCATAATGGCTCAGCGAACAGTACTGGTATTTGATGATGACGATGATTTGCTAAATATCTTCACCTTTCTTTTTGAAGACATGGGATGGCAGGTTTTTACCCATCCTACCTGCAATGATGTAATAGAAAGAACAAGGGAAACAACACCAGACTTGATCTTAATGGACAATTGGATCCCTACCATTGGCGGCATTGCGGCAACCCAACTGTTAAAGGCTGATGACGAATTAAAGGAAATACCTGTAATTTATATTTCTGCTAATAATGATGTAGAAACGCTTTCTGCAAAGGCGGGAGCTGATGCTTTTATAGCAAAACCATTTGATTTTAACGAATTGAGTGCATTAGCAGAAAAACTGGCAAACAAACGGGGGTCATGATTGTTATGGCATAGCCAAACTAGCTAAAAACTAATGCAATTCTACCGCATGGAAGAACCTAACCAAGAACCAAACAGCACATCCCCAATCAGTAAAGACGATACGCTTTTAAATCCCAGTCAAGAGGCACAGATCAATGCGATCATTGAAAGTGCGCCCTTCCCTATCGCGGTTTACGTAGGCAAGGAAATGCGGGTGGTTAGGGCTAATCAGGCGGTAATTGAGGTTTGGGGAAAAGGTCCTGATGTAATTGGCAAAACCTATAAAGAACTACTACCGGAACTAGAGGGAACGGGCATATACCAAAGCCTTGACCAAGTTTATGAAACGGGCGTACCCTTTAACATCCGCAATAGCAGGATTAAACTCACCATTTATGGAGCATTAAAAGAATTCTATTTTAACTATAGTTTTACGCCCTTATTTGATGATACGGGGAAGGTTTACGGTGTCATGAACACCGCGGCTGATGTAACGGATTTAAATATAGCCAAACACCATGCAGAGTTTAGCGAAATAAACTTTCGCAAAATGATTTTACAGGCGCCCGTGGCGATGTCTTTATTGAGAGGGCCGAAATTTGTAATTGATTTGGTAAACGAAGCAATGCTTGATATTTGGGGCAAGAAAATGTCTCAGGTGGCAGGTAAACCGGTATTTGAAGCTTTGCCAGATGTTAAGGAGCAGGGGTTAGAAGAGGTAATGGAAGCCGTTTATAACACAGGTGAACCTTTTGTTGCCAATGAAACACCGGTTAAGCTAATACGTCATGGCAAGGAAGATACGGTTTACCAAAATTTTGTGTACCAAGCCTACCGCGATCCTTATGGGGCCATTCTAGGGGTCTTAGCCATTTCTGTTGATGTTTCTGAACAGGTAAGGGCAAGAAAAGAATTAGAAAAGGCCTACGAGCAAATACAACTCTCTAAAACTGCTGCACAACTGGGCACTTTTGATCTAGACTTAGAAAAAGGCACCATGGAATGGGATGAGCGATGCAGGGAGCTTTTCGGCATTGCCCACCACAATACGGTAACCTATGAGCAAGACTTTGTTAAAGGTTTACACCCAGAGGACAAGACACGGATCCTTGCCATTATAGAGGAGTTGTTAACAGGCAAAAAACCTGATGGCAATTATGACGTAGAATACCGTACCGTAGGGCAACTCGACCAACAAATTAGGTGGGTGCGAGCCAAGGGAAAAGTCTACTATGAAAACAATAAACCAAAGCGTTTTATCGATTATCATCTCAAAAACTTTAGATGGGATCATTACCAGCTGGAATCCCGCTGCAGAAAGAGCTTTTGGTTTTACAGAGGCTGAGGCTATTGGTTGCCATATTTCTATTGTAATTCCAAAAAACCGTCTGAATGAAGAAGATTACATTCTTGGTCAAATACGTAATGGTAGCAAGGTAGATCATTTTGAAACCGTACGCCACAGCAAAGATAAGCAAGAAAGGCATTTGTCGCTCACTGTATCCCCCGTTGTAGACCATACGGGCAAGGTAATCGGCGCTTCGAAAATTGCAAGAGACATTACTCAACAAAAACTAACTCAACAAAGAGCAAAAAAATATACTGTACGCCTAGAGATCATGAACATGGTGATGAGTGCCATTTCTGAAGAGTTAGATCTGAATAAAATATTACAAAAGGTAACGGACGCCACAACCGAACTAACTGGAGCGCAGTTTGGAGCTTTCTTTTACAACAAACTGGATGCAGCAGGAGAATCTTACACCCTGTTTACCTTATCTGGCGCACCACGGGAAGCTTTTGAAAAATTCGGTATGCCAAGGAATACAGCGGTATTTCACCCAACTTTTTCAGGCGAGGGTGTTGTACGAGTTGATGACATTACAAAAGATCCTCGTTACGGCAAAAACGATCCGTATCATGGAATGCCAAAGGGTCACTTGCCGGTAGTTAGTTATCTGGCCGTTCCTGTAGTATCTCGTAATGGCCATGTAATTGGCGGCTTGTTTTTCGGTCATCAGGAACCTGCCATGTTCACCGAAGAGCATGAAGCTTTGGTCATTTCCATTGCTGCCCAAGCGGCCATAAGTTTAGACAATGCCAAGTTGTTTGAAGAAGTTAGGGCATTAAACGACAAAAAAGATGAATTTATCGGCCTTGCCAGTCACGAGTTAAAAACACCATTGTCTAGCGTTAATGGCTATTTGCAAATACTTGACAGGCAAATTAAAGAAGAGGCTCCGAAGAAATTTCTTCAAAAAGCATTGAATCAAGTCGGCAGAATTACCTCACTGGTAAACGATTTATTGGATGTTTCTAAAATTGAGGCAGGAAAATTACAATTAACCACTGCTGATTTCGACCTTAAGCCAATTATTGAGGAATCCATTGAGCTTATCCAACATTCGGCTGCTAAACATACCATCAGTTTTACAAGTGAAATGGGTCATTGTCCTGTGCAAGGCGATGCGCAACGCATAGAGCAGGTAATTGTAAACCTATTATCTAACGCCATAAAATACGCACCTAAGGCCGACAAAGTGGAGGTATCATTAAAGTGCACAGCTGAAAAAGTGATTGTTAGCGTTAAAGACTTAGGTCCAGGCATTGCGAAGGACAAACTTAAGAATATTTTTACCAGGTTCTACCGCATTGATGAAGCCTCCCCGAACATTTCAGGATTGGGAATTGGCTTGTACTTAGCACATGAAATTATCACTCGCCATCATGGTGAGATTTGGGCAGAAAGCAAACTTGGTGAGGGAAGTACATTCTTTTTCTCTTTACCGAAGCCTTTAGCTTAACAAGTTTAAAACCTTATAAACAATGAAGCCCCGAGTTACAAAACGGGGCTTCACTTACAAAAAAACTAACCTTACTAAAGACCTCTATCGCCTCTTTCATCTAGGCCACTTTCTTGGTCATCGTCACCAAAAGTTTCTTCGTCAATATCGGCATCTGCACCGTCAAATTGATCTTCTATACTTGATTCATCGTCTTCATTCGCGATATCATCTTCTTGATCGCCATAACCGCCGGTCCCAGTATTTGTGGTTTGTCCGAAGGTGTTAGATTGATCATCGTTTTGCGATTGGCTCTGTGCATAATCTTGGTTTTGTGATTGACCTTGATTTTGAGAACCTCCTTGCCCCTGTTGTTGACCTTGCTCTTGCCCAAATTGGCTTTGCCCAGAACTTTGACCTTCTCTATACTGGTTTTCTTCCTGCGAGCTGTCGTTTTGTTCATTCTGGTAAGAAGCACCATAAGATGTTCCACCATCTTGAGAATCCTGACTTTGATTGTTCGCATTTGCATTTTGTTGATTGTTTTCGTCTTGCTGATTTAAAGCACCAGTGTTTTCACCTTGTTGGTTAGACGATTGATTTTCTGGTTGATACTCTTGATTTTCCATGGTATTTGATTTTTAGGTTTGATGTAACTACCTCAACGATAGTTATAAACCTAAAAGGTTTTGGAGTTCAAAAAGTTTCGAAATTCTTACAACTTAAAAGGATACATAAATAAAAACCTTTGGATCGATAATCTGTTATTATGCAAATGTTTTATCATGCTTTATTTTAACGCTCCTTCAGAAATTACACAAGGCAACATTAGACCCGTTAGTTATCAATACTTTTTTGAAAACTCTGCTTTTTACTTGTTAGAAATAAGTAATAATAGATATGAAGTTTCAAACCATATTCATCAATGGTTTATGGTCAAAAAGTCCAACCTAGCGGTGACCGCGTTAAATTTGCGCTTTGTAGATTCATCCACCTTAGTAGAGGAAAGATTTTTTGAAGAGGGTTATTTGAAATTTAATGGGATTGAAGGCACGTTTATTGAAAAATTCAATTCCGCTCAACATAGTTTAACACAAACCAATACATTAGCGATACCTACCGCTGTTCATCAGGCTGTTGCCAATTTTATGATATAAGTTGTACTGGTGAGCACACCAGCCAAGAAAAAGACAGACGAAACAATAGCTAGGAGAAGAAATCCTTTACGATTGGTCGTCACTCCCACTTGGTTCGTCACGCTTTGACGCTTCCTCACTGTGGTCTTTGTCTTGCTCTGCTTTTGCGATATTTTTTTGGGTATCCTCAGCATAACTAGTTCCTGGTTTACCATTTGCCTCTTGATTAGTTTGCTGCTGAATATCCTTGATGTTGTTCCCTGATGTATTTCCTTGATTTCCCATTTTAGAATGTTTTTGTTAGGTGCTAATGATCAACATCGTAGGAAGAAAATTGTTTAGTGGAATCTGTATTTGGTTTTAAAGCGTTAAGCGGCAAAAAGATATTTATAATCGAAACATACTGATTCATTTCTTGTTAACTGTAGACTTTGAAAGACAAACATAAGACTTATGGCTAAAAAACCACTTGCTCCGAAAACGACCGCAGTAAACAATAGTGCAAAAATTGAGAATCTTAAGCCGCACACGGCTGATGCCACAAACCAAAAAATGACAACCGACCATGGCGTTGGTATTAATGACGACCAAAATTCCTTAAAAGCTGGAGATAGAGGTGCGACGCTCCTTGAAGACTTTATACTTAGGGAAAAGATTACCCACTTTGATCATGAAAGGATACCTGAGCGTGTGGTGCATGCTAGAGGTTCTGGTGCTCACGGGGTTTTTAAATTATATAAACCGATTCCTGAATTAACTAAAGCGCATTTTTTAAATGATACAGAAACTGAGACTCCTGTTTTTGTACGTTTTTCTACAGTGGCTGGTTCGAGAGGGTCAACTGATTTGGCTAGAGACGTGAGAGGTTTCGCAGTTAAATTTTACACGCAAGAAGGAAATTTTGATTTGGTTGGCAATAATATGCCCGTATTTTTTATTCAGGATGCGATGAAGTTTCCAGACCTTATCCACGCTGTGAAACCCGAACCAGACAATGAAATGCCACAGGCAGCAAGTGCACATGACACCTTTTGGGACTTTATATCTCTAATGCCAGAATCTACACACATGATCATGTGGGCCATGAGTGATAGGGCCATACCTAGGAGTTACAGAATGATGGAAGGCTTTGGTGTACATACGTTTCGGTTTATTAACGCCAAAGGCGAATCAAACTTTGTAAAATTCCATTGGAAACCTTTACTAGGCGTACATTCGGTTGCTTGGGATGAAGCTCAAAACATTTCAGGTAAGGATCCAGATTTTCATAGAAGGGATTTATGGGAAGCTATTCAAAGTGGCAACTTCCCAGAATGGGAATTTGGTGTGCAAATTGTTGCAGAGGCTGATGAGCATAAATTTGACTTCGATTTATTAGATCCAACGAAGTTGATACCTGAAGAATTAGTACCTGTACAACGTATTGGAAAGCTAACTTTAAATAGAAATACCGATAACTTTTTTACAGAAACTGAACAGGTTGCCTTTCATGTGGGCCACGTGGTGCCAGGAATTGACTTCACTAACGATCCATTAATGCAGGGCCGATTATTTTCTTACACCGATACACAATTAATTCGTTTAGGCGGACCTAACTTTCACGAAATTCCTATTAATAGACCAGTGGTGCCTGTACATAATAACCAGAGGGATGGTTTCATGAGGCAAACCATTAATGTTGGCAAAGCTAGTTATAATCCGAATACCACAGGCAATAATGATCCTGCGCAGGTTAAAGCAGCTGATGGCGGTTTTGTAAGTTA
>SEDG01000228.1 GCA_004295885.1 Pedobacter sp.
GTTAAAAACGAACGGTCATATTCATCAGCTTCTACAACTACCACATTGTTCTTTCCGAACAGCACATTGCTATTGTAATTACTGGTTATTCCGCCTAAAAATGCAGTACAACCATAACCAGTATCCGTTAATATATGCGCTATCATAGATGAGGTAGTCGTTTTACCGTGGGTTCCCGCCACAGCGATACAAAACATACCTTCACTTATAATTCCTAAAACTTCAGAGCGTTTTTTTAAGCTAAAGCCATTGGATATAAAATGATTTAAAATCTTAGAATTTTTAGGAATAGCAGGTGTATAAACCACTAAAGTATCATCATGATTTTGTTGGAAACAAATAGAAACGGCAGCTACTTCATCTAAATAGGTAATTAAAATTCCTTCGTGCTCTAAATCGATAGTTAAATTGGTTCTTGTTTTATCATAGCCACAAACCACCACTCCACGTTTTGCAAAATAACGAGCAAGCGCACTCATACCGATACCACCGATACCTACGAAATAAACTCTATTTATATTTGCTAACTCCATTCTTTTAGATTTGAGATGTGAGATATGAGATTTGAGACGTCATGCTCAAACTCATATCTCACATCTAATGTCTCATATCTTATTTGCCAATTTTAAAACTTCTTCTGCTATAATTCTATCTGCATTTTGCAATGCCATTTTCCCTATATTTTCACTTAATGTTTTACAACGTTCCTTGTTTTGCAACAGCTTTAGCGCTTCTAGAACCAAGGTGTCTTCTGCCGAGCTATCATTAACTAAAATAGCGGCATCGTTTTTCACCAAGGCCATTGCATTTTTAGTTTGGTGGTCTTCTGCTACGTTTGGCGATGGCACCAAAATCACTGGCTTTTTAATTAAACAAAGTTCTGCGATGGTTCCTGCACCAGCTCTAGAGATAATTACATCAGCTGCTGCATAGGCCAAATCCATTTTATTTAAAAATTCTAAAATCACCACATTAGGATGATAGTCACCTAACCTCTCCATAATATCTTGATAGTAGAACTTTCCAGTTTGCCATATGATCTGCACATCTTGTGCAACGATTTCTGCCAAATGTTTCTCTATGCTTTTATTTAATGTTCTTGCATGCGGCATACAGTAATGGTCCAGAAGCAAATCCCCCAACGCCAACCACTGCATCTGGTTTGAAATCTGAAATCAATTTCATCGCCTTGCGCACACTTACTATTACTTTAATAGGCAAACCCAAATTTTTTAAAATAGAGCCTCTTTGTATGCCACTGATATTTAAACCCACAATTTTATACCCAGCGGCAGGAACTTTTTCCATTTCCATTCTGCCCACTGCACCTACAAAAAGAATTTCGCAATTAGGCGAAATGCTTTTTAAGGCATTGGCAATGGCAACGGCGGGAAATATATGCCCGCCTGTGCCACCTCCAGATATGATAATTTTTGGGAAATTATTCATGGTTAATTTTTCTTAGCCTTTTCAAAGCCTCTCTAAATAGAGAAGCTTTTGAAGACTGGGTGTTTATTTGTTTGTTCCTTTAATTCTTATTCTTTAAACCACAGAGAACACAAAGTTTTCACAGAGAAAGTGAAGAGTTATCATACCCTAACCTCTCGCTGCTAAACCTTTATTACCCCATTGCAGGGATACTTCCCACAACCACCTTCTCTTGTTTAACACTATTATATTCTTCCACATCTCGGCTTACACTTAATATAATTCCAAATGCTATACTCGTAAATATCATTGACGTACCTCCCATGCTCACTAGCGGTAATGGCACACCTGTTACTGGCCCGAGACCTACTGCAACCGCCATATTTGCGAAAGCTTGTATGGTTAAGCTAAAACTTAAACCTGCCGCCAGCAGTGCGCCAAACGCCTTCGGACTTCGAGTTACAATCCTTACACATCTGTACAGTAAAACCAGGTATAACACCACAATCGCTAATCCGCCAACCGTACCATATTCTTCGATAATAATGGCAAAAATAAAATCAGAATAAGGGTGTGGTAAGAAGTTACGCTCGGTGCTATTCCCTGGACCTTTACCAAATAATCCGCCAGTTGCCAAAGCAATTTTTGAATGGTCTGACTGGTATGTTTTATCAGAATGTTGTAATTCTGGATGCATAAATGCATTGATACGAGATTTATAAGTATCTCTCCTTGGCCCTAAAAAGATAACAAACATTAGCAATACAACTCCACCTACACAAACCATTGCAATTTGTTTAATGCTAATACGACCAATAATTAACAGCAAAATACTTACGCCAAACAGCATCAACGCTGTTGATAAATTTGCCAAGGCAATTAAGATGAAAACCACACAAACAGAGCCCATAATAGGAATAAATGAGTTTTTTACATCCTTAATGTTTTCTTGTTTTTTAGTTAACATTCTAGCCAAAAACGTAATCAAGGCTAATTTAGCTAAATCGGATGTCTGGAAAGTTAACCCGATAACTGGAATTTTCACCCACCTAGATGCATCATTAATGCTACTACCAAATATCAAAGTATAAAACAATAACGGGATGGTTATAATCATCAATATTTTAGAGATACCCGAATAGTATTTATAATCTAGCAAGTGGGCGATGTAAATCATCCCGATACCTAAAAGAACAAAAATAACGTGTTTGTAAAGCAGGTATTTTTCTACGGTAATTCCTTTTTTATAAGCAATTGCACCTGTTGCGCTATAAACCGCCATGATAGAAACTAGAGATAGCATGATAATAATCAGCCAAATCCATCTGTCTCCTTTGGTTCTTGCCAAAAGCTTGTCGACAAGTGAGATCTGTCGGTCTAGAACCGCATTATCTTTGTCTCTACTTTCCCCTAAGTTTAGATTAGCACTAGCCATATACTATAATTCTTTTACTGCTGCCTTAAATTGGTTGCCTCTATCTTCGTAATTTTTAAATAAATCGAAACTTGCGCAAGCTGGAGATAGCAATACTGTATTACCCTTTTTCGCTAGATGATAAGCCACTTGCACCGCTTCATTAGCAGAAAATGTATTTACAATTATTTCCACATCATCTTCAAAAGCTTCATGGATACGTTTGTTGTCTTTGCCCATACACACAATGGCTTTAACTTTACTACGCACTAAATCCTTAAGCATGCTATAATCATTTCCTTTATCTACACCACCCAATATTAAAACCACTTCTGGTCCTACACTTTCTAAAGCGTACCAAGTTGAGTTAACATTTGTCGCCTTAGAATCGTTGATGTAAGTCACATCAGAGATTTTGGCTACAAATTCTAACCTATGCTCAATATTCTTAAAGTTACCCATGCTTTCGCGGATGGTTTCATTACGTAACTCTAATACTTTAGCTACTATGCCCGAAGCCATAGAGTTGTAAATGTTGTGCTTGCCTTGCAAGGCTAACTCTGAAATTGACATGGTTAATTGTTCTTTAGGGTGTGTGTTGATGTGTATAGTGGTATCTTCTAAATAAGCCCCTTCTTCGATTTTCTTACGGATAGAAAAAGGATATTTTTTAGCCGCAATTTTAGTTTTAGCTAATAATTTGGTTGTTTCTTCATCATCTGCGCAGTAAATGAAAAAATCATTAGCTGTTTGGTTCTGAACAATGCGCATTTTTGATGCTGCATAGTTTTCTAATTTATAATCGTAACGGTCTAAATGGTCGGGGGTAATGTTTAACAATACAGCTATATCAGCCTTAAATTCAAACATATCATCCAGCATAAAGCTTGATATTTCTAGAACGTACCATTCAAATTCTTCAGTAGCCACTTGAGCTGCAAAACTCTGACCTATATTTCCGCCTAAGCCAACATTAACGCCTGCATTTTTTAAGATGTGATAGGTTAACATTGTTGTAGTCGATTTACCGTTTGAGCCTGTTATACAAATAGTTTTAGCTTTAGTATATCTTTTAGCAAACTCAATTTCAGAGATTACTGGAATTTTATCCTTAACCAGCGCCTTAACAATTGGCGCATTAGCTGGTATTCCTGGACTTTTAATTACCTCACTGGCATTTAATATCAATTCGTCTGTATGCTGTTTTTCCTCAAAAGAGATGTTTAATTCTTGCAAAGCAGCTTTATAACGGTCTGCAATGCCACCAAAATCTGATACAAAAACATCAAAACCTTGTTTTTGTGCTAGCATTGCCGCACCTACTCCGCTTTCGCCTGCTCCAAGAATTACTACCCTTTTTGTTTCCATTTAGCGCAGTTTTAAAGTAACGAATGTGATAATTGCCAGCATGATGCCTATAATCCAGAAACGAGTTACAATTTTTGCTTCGTGATAACCTTTTTTCTGGTAATGGTGATGCAATGGCGACATTAAGAAAATCCTTCTACCTTCACCAAAGCGTTTTTTAGTGTATTTAAAATAACTTACCTGAAGTGTTACTGATAAAACTTCAATCAAGAAAACGCCGCATAAAATTGGTATCAACAGCTCTTTGCGAATCATAATGGCAAACACGGCGATGATACCACCAATGGTTAAACTTCCTGTATCGCCCATAAAAATTTGAGCTGGGTAAGAGTTATACCAAAGGAACCCAACGCAAGCTCCTACAAATGCACCCGCAAAAATGATGAGCTCACCCGAGTTAGGGATGTACATGATATTCAAATAATCGGCAATTACTGTGTTACCAGAAACATAAGCCAGAATACCAAGCGTTATACCTATAATTGCCGATGTACCCGTAGCCAAGCCATCAATACCATCTGTTAAGTTTGCCCCATTGGACACAGCTGTAACGATAGTGATTACGAAAAACAAGAATACAATGAAGGCATATTTCTCATAACCAGGGCCTAAAAACTTAAGTACTTTGGCATAATCAAATTCATTGTTTTTATAAAAAGGCACATTGGTTTTGGTAGATTTTACATCTTGGGTATAATAAAACTTACTTTCCTTTTGCCTTAATACCATTGGTGTTTTATTGGCAGAAACCACCGTATCATCTACTGTTTGTCTCACTACAATATTTGGGTGAAAATACATGGTTAGGCCTACAATAATTGCTAAGCCAATTTGACCAACAACTTTAAAACGACCCGCTAACCCTTCCTTATTCTTTTTGAAAACTTTGATGTAATCATCCAAAAATCCAACTGCACCCATCCACAATGTGGTGATAATCATAAGGATTACGTAGACATTTGTAATGTTTGCGAACAATAAAGTAGGAATTAAAATACCTAACAAGATGATGATACCACCCATGGTGGGCGTACCTTGTTTCTGCATTTGACCTTCCAATCCTAGATTTCTTACTGGCTCGCCAACCTGTTTGCTATGTAGGTAATCGATTAACCTACGACCATAAACTGTTGTGATGACTAGGGAAAG
>SEDG01000946.1 GCA_004295885.1 Pedobacter sp.
GTCATTCTATCTGTTCTCAGCAATTTATGCATCATTAAATGTCATCGTTATCTTTTTATTGTACCGACAAATAAAAATGGTGCCTATACTATATAGTCAACCTGCAGTTTCAACTCAAGTCAAAGTACATTAATTATGGATTATGTAATTATCATCTTTTTGTGTTTGGCCATTTTGCTTTATTTTTTACTAGGTGGGGCCGATTTTGGAGCGGGAATTATCGAACTGTTTACCTCTCCAAAGAATAGAAGTAAAACTCGTAAAACGATGAATCAGGCTATTGGGCCAGTTTGGGAAGCGAACCACATGTGGCTAATCATTACTATAGTTATTTTATTTGTTGCGTTTCCAAGGATATATACTACCATGTCAGTTTACCTGCATATTCCTTTAGCGATTATGCTAATCGGAATTATAGCAAGGGGAACAGCCTTTGTATTTCGGCATTACGATGCAGTTAAAGACCAAATGCAAGAAGTTTACAATAAAATTTTCATTTATTCTAGTTTTATAACACCATTGTTTTTGGGCATTATTGCAGGAAGTGTACTTTCGGGTAAAATAGATACACAAGCTACTGACTTTGTAAGCGCTTATGTTTACAGCTGGCTAAATTGGTTCTCTATTGCGGTTGGTTTGTTTACAGTAACGCTTTGTGGGTTTTTAGCGGCTATTTATTTAATAGGAGAGAGCAAGGCTGATGAAGATAAAAAACGCTTCATCAAAAAAGCAGAGTTTATGAATGTTGGCGCAGTGATTTTTGGTGCGATGGTTTTCACCGCTGCCTATTTTGAGAATGTACCTTTAATAACTTGGGTGTTTCAAAATGATGTGGCGCTTTTAGCTGTAATTTTGGCGAGTTTATCTTTGGTTTTATTATGGTATCTATTGCTGAAAGGAAAAACTAAAGTATTACGAGTTTTGGCTGGGTTTCAAGTTACAAGAATTCAATTAAAATTTAAACTTCCCTACCTTTTCACTTGCAGTTAAGTACGCCGCTAAAGCAGCGGAGCCGTACCAGTTAAAGAGTTCTACGTCTAACAATTTTGCACTAATAGCTGGGTCAGTTTTTAATAGTTCCTTTGCTTCGTCTATGGATTTAGTGTTTAGGATGAATATGCCTCTATAATTTTTATCATTTTTACCCATTGGACCTGCAACTATTAATTTATTAGCTTTAACCAGATTCCCTATATTTGCCATATGCCCAGCAAAAAGACTATCCGTTTTAGCTTTGGTTTCTGTGGTGTTAGGGCC
>SEDG01000947.1 GCA_004295885.1 Pedobacter sp.
AGCGACGTTACTCTGTCCCTTAAATCCTGTACTTGTTCTTTAGTCATAATGGCAAATATAGAGAATAGTTTAATTGGTTAATTGTTGAATTGCTTAATTGTTTGAGAACACAAGGTTATAGCTTAATTTTATGAAGCGCAAGGCAATTTCAACTGTTAAAGCCAGTCCCGCCATTCACTTTATTCGCCCTTCGTAAACTTCGGGGTACATGCTCGTTCCTGTCGGGGCTAAAATAAAAGGGTTGTGCAATAAAAGCCTAACTACTTTCAATATCAACAATTAGATGTGGATTGGTGATAACACCAACCACAAGGCAAATTATTAATAGGGCAACCTTAAACTTGGATCATAAATTAGAAGTATCTGGAAAATTAATATTAAAAAGAAAACTAATTTTCTTTGAACAAAAGAAAAAACAGAAGTATATCTGTCTATATAATCTTGACTATAATTAGATGCCCTTAAAAATGGAACTATTTTATATTCGAGCACACCCGACATTACCCAGAAGATAATTGGACCAATACTAAAAACTAAAATAAAAAAAAATGCTTCCGCATCCATAAATCCATTTAAGTCAAAGAAGTGAGTTAATCCAATAAGGGTTATACCAATAACAGAGATTATCTTTAGACCAAAGGCGAAATTCGTTTTATTAATAAAAGAATAGATAGTAAAATTAACTATTACAAAAAATATGCTGTAAAATATATTTACCATAAATCTTAGTAAAAATGATATGTCTTATTATATTCAATTTTGATTTTTTTATCTTTTCCAAAGACCCTGAAATAAACAGCGAAGCTCTTTTGAAGACAAAAACCGACAGAAAATACTGAAAAACTCAGGATCAAATGGTCTTTATTTCTTCATCCCCATATAATCCAACGTCAAATTACATAAAGCACTGTTCCTAGCATTTCTACTTTCTCAGGAATGATATTAGATCGAACGCCACCTTGTATTGAACCTATAGTTACAACGCCAGGATTTTCGGTAACATTTAAATTTCTGCTTACGATGGTTTGTAAACTATTAATGATTTGTGCAGAAACCACAATTGGGTCTACGCTACTCCAAGGATAAGCACCATGCGCCTGTTTGCCTGTTACCGTAATTTTCATATCGTTAACAGCAGCCATTGTACCGCCTGGCCGATAAGTAATTTGACCAACTGGCGTTTGAGAATTGATATGCAGACCAAAAATAACATCTACTTTTGGATTTTGTAAAACGCCCTCTTTAATCATCAATTCTGCTCCACCTTCTTCACCAACTGGAGCACCTTCTTCTGCAGGTTGGAAAATAAACTTAACAGTTCCGGCGATGTCTTTTTTCATTCCTGCTAAAACTTCAGCAACTCCCATTAAAATTGCCATGTGACTATCGTGACCGCAGGCATGCATTACACCTACTTCTTGTCCGTTATAAGTTGTTTTAACTTTAGATGCAAAAGATAATGGCTGTCTTTCAGTGACAGGCAAAGCATCCATATCTGCTCTTAAAGCAACAACTGGCCCAGGCTTACCACCAACTAAAACGCCCACCACGCCTGTTTTAGCAACTCCTGTTTTAACTTCTATGCCTAGGCTTTTTAAATGTTTAGCAATGATTTCCGCTGTGCGTACTTCGCTGTTTCCCAATTCTGGATGTTCGTGAAAATCGCGACGCCAATTGATTACCTTTTCTGTTAAAGCTTCAGCACGTTTGCTTACTTCTGCTTTTTGAGGATTATTTTGAGCTAAAGTAATTAA
>SEDG01000948.1 GCA_004295885.1 Pedobacter sp.
AAATAATGTCTCGAAGCCTCACCAATTCCATACACGTTTTGTCCCATTTCTATAATGTTGAAATAGACTTCTAGCATACGTTGCTTGCTAATTAAACGGTTGTTCTCTATTAACCAAACTATCAAAATTTCTTCCACCTTACGAGCTAAGGTTTTTTGCCTGCTTAAGAAAACGTTTTTTACCAACTGCATAGAAATCGTGCTTCCACCGCGTTTAAAGCGTTTTTCTTTAAAGTTTACAGCAATAGATTTACGAATGGATTCTTCTACAAAACCCTTGTGTCTATAAAATGAGGGATCTTCAGAAGTTAAAATCGCATTTTTAAAATTAGGCGAGATGTCTTCTAATCGCGTAAAGTTTGGGTTAGATGGTCCAATGGTAATATCTCGCATTGGTTTGCCATATTCGTAAGGCGTGTAAACAAAAGGCGAGTTAATTTTTTGTAAATCGTTTTTGCCCCACTTAACAATCTTAAAATTTGTGGGGGTTAAGGTGGATTCAAATTGTACACTGTCAGGAATTGCGGTATCTAAATAGAAATTAAGGTTGTATTTTAGCTTGCCCTGTACTTTAATTCCTTCTAAAGATTCAAATAATCCTACTGGGAAAGCATCGAAAATAGCTTGCGCATCCTGCTCTTCAGCATTAATCTTCATTTCGTAAATCTTGTTTGGCGACAAAGTGTATTTCAAATATGGATGAACAGAAGCGTTTTTCAAAAACACAGTTGATGTACTATCGAGAGAGATAAAATTCTCACCAATTAAAACATCTGCATCTATTTTTGCATCTGGCACAACGATATCGGCGGAAGAAATTCTCTTTTGATTAATAGTTAAATTTTTAATAGCCCACGAACCAGAAATTTTGTAATCGTCACCGCTGTAATCAGCATCTTTCATTTCTGTACTTGCTGTATCAAAGCTAAGTTTTGTGTGTCGTTACAAAATTCTTGATTTCCATGTCATCAGGAATCTTGTAGAAAACCTCGTTTAATAAATCACTCGCTAAATCGCCAAGGTTAACTTTACTTTTTGTGGTGGTGCTATCTTTCTTTTTTCGTTTTAGGATAAAGTCGATATTTGTTGTAGAGTCTCGTAAAACAACATTAAACTTTCCTTGATCAAGGTTAATTTCTGATAGTTTAACATCGCCAAACAACAGCGGAAATAATTTTACTGAAACTGTTATATCGTTTATGGTAGACAGCGTATCTCGGTCTTTCGGAACAACAGAAATATCTTTCATATTTACAGCGCTTAATCCTGTAAACCCAGCAGAACCAATTTTTATTTTTAGACCGTAATCTTTATCCGCTTTTGCGATAGCCTTAGCCATCATTTTTTTAAGTAAAGCTTCCCGTTTGCTATAAGCATAAACTCCAACGGATATAAATAAAAGCAAGAATACACCTAAAACCCAAGCGCCGATTTTTAAATATTTCTTGGGAATGTTAATTTTTGGTAACTGCATAAACTAATGTAGAATTAA
>SEDG01000949.1 GCA_004295885.1 Pedobacter sp.
TACAAAAGGAGTTTTATATAAATATGCTAAAACAGTTTCAGACGCCGCCAGTGGTTGTGTAACTGATGAATATTAACCCCTAACCCCTAAAGGGGGAAGGCAATAAACTAAAGTTGAACAGGTCACAAATTGTGACCGGTTATGATGAAAGCAACTTGAAGTCACAAATTGTGACTTCAAGTTGGAGAGACACTAGAAAGTTACCTTATGCTTTTACTGAACAGGGTATAGCTTTGTTAAGTGGGGTTTTGAAAAGTGAAAAGGCAATTAATATGAACATTGCTATTATGAGGGCTTTTGTAGCTGTTCGAAGACAATATGTTAGATGAAAAAATTGCTCAATTGAAGTGGAAAGATAGAGAGAGAATTGGGTTTAAAATAAAAGAATAGTACAACGAGTAAAGATATAATTATGGATACTGCACAAGAAACAATACAAAAACCCGAGGCAAAAGCAGAGACTAAAATTGCTGTAGAAGTTACAGGCTCTGTAGCCTTATTAGAAGGATTAATTGCTGAAGGAACTGATGTCATTTTTGGATATCCAGGTGGTGCAATTATGCCAATTTATGATGCACTTTACGATTATAAAGAAAAACTGAACCATATTTTAGTGCGCCATGAGCAAGGCGGTATTCACGCTGGACAAGGTTATGCTCGTAGCTCTGGTAAAGTTGGTGTGGTTTTCGCAACTAGCGGTCCTGGTGCGACTAATTTAGTAACAGGTCTAGCTGATGCTCAAATAGATAGCACTCCCCTAGTTTGTATTACAGGACAGGTTTTTGCTCATCTTTTAGGAACTGATGCTTTCCAAGAAACAGATGTAATTAACATTACTACTCCAGTTACCAAGTGGAACTATCAAGTTACAGATGCTAAGGAAATTCCAAGCGTTTTAGCTAAAGCGTTTTACATTGCTCGTACAGGTAGACCAGGATTGAAGAAGCGGCTAAGTTGATTAATGAAGCCAAAAAACCATTTATTTTATTTGGGCAAGGTGTTTTATTAGGCAAAGCAGAGCAAGAATTTAAAGCTTTTGTAGAAAAAAGTGGCATTCCTGCTGCTTGGACAATTTTAGGTGCAGGTGCAATTCCTACTGACCATGAATTAAATGTGGGCATGTTGGGTATGCATGGTAACTACGGACCAAACGTTTTAACAAACGAATGCGATGTGTTAATAGCTATCGGAATGCGTTTTGATGACCGTGTGACTGGTCGCTTAGATAAATATGCAAAACAAGCAAAGTTGGTTCACTTAGATATTGACCCAGCTGAAATCGATAAAAACGTAAAATCAACCGTACCTGT
>SEDG01000950.1 GCA_004295885.1 Pedobacter sp.
ATCAACATCGAAAGAATTGAAGAAGCTCTAGAAACGCAACCACAGGTTATTGCCGCAGGTTGTCCGTTTTGTATGACGATGTTAAGTGATGGCGTTAAACTAAAAGACAAAGATCAAGAAGTTAGGGTATTGGATATCGCTGAGATTACCGCTAGGGCAAATGGATTGTAAGAGTCGTTGTTCGTTTGTCGTCTTTCGTTTGTCGTTTATTAACGAGCAACACCCAACGACCAACGAACAACGGCTTAAACTTCCACTAAATTGTCTCCGTAATTTCTTTTAAAACACCATCCCATAAGTTAATGCGTTTTTGAAGTGATTGCATAGTAGCCCTTTCCGCTTCGAGCCATTTCTGTTGATCATCACCACATAAGTTTGCAGTCATCTCAAGCGCTAGGTGACTGTGATGATCGCCATCTACTTCGATATGCCTTTCTAAATAATATTTAAATTCTGAAATACTCTCTGGAAAGTTCTGTTGGATATCATTCACTATTGAAATGAACATATTCGGAATAAGGTCTTCTCTGCCAAAAGTGAAAACGGCTGATTGGATATAATCTTTATTACTATTGATAGTTTCAAAGGTATATTCTACAAATTCCCTTGCCTCAGGCTGAACTGCAGCTGAATCAAATGCCAACGATAAATCGCCATTTTCTTTTAAACTCTCAATAAAGGTTCCTATCTGCTTCGTGTCAGCACCGCATTGTTGCATCGCATCCAAATACAATTCAAAGTGACTTTTTCTTAAACCATGACTATCAACATCAGATTCCTCTCCCGCTACAATTTCATTGATTAAATACCTAGTATCAGCTGAACCTTTTGGAAACCAAGGAATAGAAGTGCAGGTTAAGTTCACCTGCAAAGACTTTAACAGCGACATAAAATCCCAAACTGCAAAAATATGGTACTGCATGAAAATTTTAAGATCAGGTGCAAATATACCCTTGATCAAGCCCATCACTGGCTATTATTTCTAAGGATTGAATTTTTTACCTTGAAAAGACTTTATTAATCAACACAAAATCCAAAATAATGACCAGATAGCTTAACGATTATTCGTAACTAAACTCTCATTAACTCGTTTAAACCGATCGGCCAATTCGTTTAACTGTTGTACATCGATATTTTTTAGTGGGATAACGATGTATGTTCCCATTGAGTCGATTTCTCCACTCCTATCGTTTCTAGTTTGAACAATTACATCGTCTTTTTTTGTGCGCAAATATAAATCACCTTTGGTTGTTGTGCCATAATAATCCATACTTTTAAACCTCGATAAATTGAAAGCAAAATACTCTTCCTTTCCATTATT
>SEDG01000017.1 GCA_004295885.1 Pedobacter sp.
AGTAACGGAAAAACCATTGTTAAAGAATGGTTGTATCAGCTATTAGCGTCAGATTATAATATTATTCGCAGTCCGAAAAGTTTTAATTCTCAAATTGGAGTTCCATTATCCGTATGGCAAATTAACGGCGAACATGACCTAGCCATATTTGAAGCTGGTATATCTACCAAGAATGAAATGGAAGTTTTGGCAGAAATCATTTCGCCCTCCATTGGTGTTTTAACCAATATTGGCGAGGCGCATGCCGAGGGCTTCGAAAGCAAAGCTGAAAAGTTAACAGAAAAGTTAAAGCTTTTTGCGGCTGTTGAACTCTTTATTTATGCTCCAGAATATGTAATTGATGTGGCCGCGGCAGATTTGCCAGGAAAACAAAAGTTTACTTGGAGTTTAACGTCTCCTGCAGATTTACATATCTCTTTTATTGAGCCGATTGAAGGTAAAAACTACATCAGAGCTACTTATAAAGGAAAGGAAATAGAATGTTTAATTCCGTTTAGCGATAAAGCATCGGTAGAAAATGGAATAATTTGCTGGGCTACCTTGTTAGCAATGGGCTATTCTCCAGAAGAGGCAGATTTGCGTTTGGAGAAATTAACGCAGGTAAGTATGCGTTTGGAGTTAATCAATGGCATCGAAAATTGTTCGATAATCGATGATTCTTATAGTGCCGATATTTCATCATTGGCCATCGCCTTAGATTTTTTAAACCTGCAAAATCAACACCCTAAAAAAACTTTAATCTTATCAGATATTTACGAAACTGGTAAAGCTAATGAAGTGCTTTATGCAGAAATATCAGCGTTGCTTACACAGAAAAACTTAAATCGCTTAATCGGTATTGGTCCAAATATTTCAGCATTTGCTGATTTATTTACAATTGAATCATCGTTTTACGAAAGTACACAAGATTTCATTGAACAATTACCCGCCATTCATTTTGCTAACGAAACCATTTTGATTAAAGGTGCAAGGCGATTTGAATTTGGTAGAATTAGTAAACTGCTTACACAAAAGATCCACGATACAGTTTTAGAAATCAATTTAAATGCTTTAGCTAGTAATTTACAATTTTATCGCTCAAAGCTAAAGCCAGTAGTAAAGGTTATGGCAATGGTTAAGGCTTTTTCTTACGGAAGTGGAAGTTTTGAAATTGCCAATTTGTTGCAATATCATAAAGTGGATTATTTGGCTGTAGCCTATGCGGATGAAGGCATCGCCCTGCGTAAAGCTGGAATAACTTTGCCAATTATGGTCATGAGCCCTGAACCCTCAGCTTTTGAGGCAATGGTTAAAAATCATTTGGAGCCTGAAATATATAATGCCAATATTCTGAGGAGTTTCCTCAATTTTTTACCCGCCTATGAAAAGGATTTCCCAATTCATCTGAAGTTAGACACAGGTATGCATCGACTTGGTTTCGAAGCAGATGATTTGCCAGACTTATTGGAAATCATAAAAGGCAATGAGCAATTAAAAGTAGTTTCGATATTTTCTCACTTAGTGGCCAGTGCAGAAGCTGAACATGACGGTTTTACTCAACATCAGTTGGATGAATTTGATAAATTATATGCCACTTTAACTAGCATCCTTGGTTATGAGCCGATAAAACATGTTTTAAATACTTCTGGCATTACGCGTTGGCCGCAAGCTCAATTAGATATGGTAAGAATTGGCATTGGCTTGTATGGCTTTGATGGGGCATTAAATAACAACAAAGGCTTACAAACAGTTGCGATCCTTAAAACAACAGTTACACAAGTTAAAAATTTAAATGCAGGGGAAACGGTTGGTTATAGCAGAAAAGGGCTTATGCCAAATGGCGGAAGAATCGCAACTGTTAAAATTGGATATGCGGATGGCTACAGTCGTAAATTTGGAAATGGAGTAGGGAAGATGTTAGTTAAAAGCGAGTTAGTAGCTACGGTTGGCTCTATTTGTATGGATATGTGTATGCTAGATGTAACTGGTTTAAATGTAAAAACAGGCGATGAAGTTATCGTCTTTAATGACGCACATACCATTAGTGATTTAGCAAAACAGATTGACACCATTCCTTATGAAATTCTAACTAATGTTTCTCAAAGAGTAAAAAGAGTTTATTTCTACGAATAAAGCTAATCCCAATGTTTAGAATTATCTATCTGTTTGTGTTATTAAACTTATTTAGCATCAGTTTAAATGCACAACAAAATAATCCTCTTGTTAAGCTTAAATTAGATTTAGAAAAAACCGCTCAGGTGATTGAAAATTTTGGCTCATCTGGTTGTTGGTATTCTGAAAGTGTCGGTAATTTTTGGCCAAGCGAGAAAAAGGAGAAAATTGCAGAGTTACTATTTAGTCAAAAAATTAACGAGAATGGCAGTTTAGCTGGTATTGGTCTCTCGGCTTGGCGTTTTAATATTGGTGCGGGAACATTGGAACAAGGCAGCAATAGTGGGATTAAAGATTTTAATAGGCGAACAGATTCATTTTTAAACCCTGATGGTACTTATGACTGGAGTAAACAAGCTGGCCAACGGTTTTTTCTTCAAAAGGCTAAGGATTATCATGTAGAAACACTGATTGCGTTTTCAAATTCGCCACCTATACAATTTACTAAAAATAGTCTAGGCTATAAAACCGAAAAAGATTTTACCGCTAACCTTAGAGATGATAGTTACAATGCTTACGCAATATTTTTAACTAATGTGACGAAGCATTTTGAAGAGCAGAATATTCATTTCAGTTATATATCTCCCGTAAATGAACCGCAATGGGATTGGTCTAGGGAACCGGGCAAAGCGGACCAAGAAGGTTCCCCTTGGACAAATAATGAGATTTCTAAAGTTGCGAAGACATTAAATACTGCGCTTGAAAACGAGAAACTATCGAGCAAAATATTAATATCTGAAGCTGGAATGCTTAATTATTTGTATGCTGGAACGGGGAAGGCCACGCATCAGATTCAAAGTTTTTTTGATATCAAAAGTCCATTGTATCTGGGTAATTTATCTCGTGTTCCAAAAACAATTGCAGGGCATAGTTATTTTACAGAATCAAATAATAAAATGCTTTTAGAAACTAGAAATCATCTTGCTGATACTATAAGGAAATATCATTTGAAGTTTTGGCAATCTGAGTATTCGATGTTGGCTGATGGTTTTAGGGAAGGTGAACAAGGAGACAGAAACCCGATGGATTGTGCACTTTTTTTGGCAAAGGTAATTCACGCAGATTTAACTGTAGGCAATGCAACCGCTTGGCAATTTTGGAATGCCTATGAACCCGGAAACGCAAAGCGAAACACAAGATATTATTTAATTGCATTACAGCCGAAACCCGATTTTAGAGATGGCGAGTTTGCTGTTGTTAAAAATCTATGGGCTCTAGGGCATTACAGCAGGTTTGTTAGACCCGGAATGACAAGGGTTTTAACAGAAACTATTGCCGATAAAGAAACTGAGGTACAAAAAAACTTATTGGTTTCTGCTTTCAAGAATAAAAACAATAAGCTTGTGCTCGTTTTAATTAATTATGGCAAAACTGATATTAATGTGGAATTGACAATTAAAAATGCAAAGCGAAATTATGCTAAAGCAACCACTTATGTGACCAGTGCAGAAGAAGGTGTAGATATGAAATTACAGGGAAGAAGGAAGTCTTTAGAAATCACCCAGATTAAAGCGAGGTCTATACAAACAATTTTGCTAGATTAAAGCATATCGAACAACTCCATGATATTTTCCCTATTTTTGCATCATGAATAGGATAGGAAGAGCGCTTTTAAATTACCTGATTAAAGGATTATTAATTGTTGTGCCAATTGCCCTAAGCATTTTTATAGTGGTTTGGGCAGTAACAACTGTTGATAGTTGGTTAAACATCAATAATATTTTAGGTGTAAATCCACTTACCGGTACAAATAGAAATATACCTGGTTTAGGGTTGGGATTGGTGGTTTTCATCATCTTAATTGCTGGAATTTTTGTAACCAATTTTGTAACTGAGCCGATGTATAATTGGTTTCAGCGTACAATGAATAGGCTGCCACTTTTAAATTTTATTTTTTCTTCCATTAAAGATTTAACTGAAGCGTTTGTTGGCGATGAAAAGAAATTTAATCACCCTGTGTTAGTTCATGTAGAGGGAGGGATGAAAAGAATTGGGTTTTTAACGCAAAACGATTTAACGAAGCTTGATTTACCAGGAGATGCGATAGTTTATTTCCCATTTTCATACTCTTTTGCCGGACAAGTCTATGTGGTTAGCAAAGAAAAAATTAAGCCTTTAAATATGAGTGCCGCAGATGCGATGAAATTAGTAGTTAGTGGTGGTGTTAGCCATTTCTAAAGGATTCCCCTTGATATCATTGGAATAAAGATTATAATAAATATAAGAAGCATGAACATTTTGGTGAAGTGTTCTCTTGCATAAAATCCTATCAAGAGCATCAATTCATCATCAGTATTTGATAGTACAGTTCCTGATGAGGTTGAAGAATCGTAGTTTATTTGCTTATCGCTAAAATTTGTTATCCTCCATTGGGAATGCCAAGTATTAGTGAATTCTAAAGCATATTTCTCGCCAGAATTTAAAGTAATGGTTGCTTTTGTTTTCCAATCACTGTAGCTAATAAAACCAAGCAGTTCATTGTTGCCATCAAATATTTGGGTATTGGTACCGTAAAGTCCGTCATCTTTAAACCTATAATTTTTCGTTTGACTAATGGCTTTGGCTTCACTTCTCCAGGTATCAAAAAATAGAGTAGAATTGATTTTTCCGTTTTCAAAAATCTGATAGTTGCTTTCGAAGATTCCTTTGTTCCAAGTTAAGTAGCGTTCCATGGCTTATACTTTTATAATTTATAGACTGCGATTGCTTTATTTCGTTACAAATAAGACAAAAAAATAGCCAACTAATAAGTTGGCTATAAATGACTAACAGATTTCTCCTGTCGTTGAAATGACGAAAGTTTAGAAATTCGGTTTCAATACATATTTATCATAGAATCTAAAGATATGTTCAGCAGCTTCTTCCGCTGTATCAACCAATCTAAATAAGTTTAAATCTTCTGCATGAATGTTATGCTCTTTCTCTAGCATAGTCGATTTAATCCAATCAACCAATCCGCCCCAGTAGGCTTTGCCAACTAACACAATTGGGAAACGGGCAATTTTACCGGTCTGAATTAAAGTTATTGCTTCAAATAATTCATCCATTGTTCCCATCCCGCCAGGTAATACCACAAAACCTTGTGAGTATTTCATAAACATTACTTTTCTAATGAAAAAGTAATCGAATTCTAGTAATTTATTATGGTCGATGTATTTATTATGGAATTGCTCAAAAGGTAAATCGATATTTAAACCAACAGATTTACCACCGTTCATATGTGCACCTTTGTTACCAGCTTCCATGATACCTGGGCCACCACCCGTAATTACACCGTAACCTCTATCCGTTAATAAACGACCGCATTCTACTGCAATCTCATAATATGGATTAGTTTCTGCGGTACGAGCAGAACCAAAAATACTTACGCAAGGCCCAATTTTAGCCAACTTCTCAAATCCATCAACAAACTCTGCCATGATTTTAAAAATCTGCCAGCTATCCGTTACTTTTATTTCTTGCCAATCTTTATTCGCAAAGGCACTTCTTATCTTTTCTTCACTTGTCATTCTTATATAAGATTATTTGTTCATTGGTATCATTGGTATCATTGGTGTCATTGGTTCATTAGGCATGATGATTAAACATGCAATACAAATGAACTAGTGAACAATTGAACTAATGAACTATTTAAAACTTAGTTTGTTGATCTGTTTTTTTACTGATCAGTAATAAGCCAACAAATGTAATCAATCCGTTTACCAATATCAGCTCTACGCTAAAAACATATCCACCGAGCAATGTAGTTGAGTAAGCATTTAACAAATAGCACACTGCAGGAGAAAGCACACATACAATTGGAACCAACTTATCATATACACCTCTATTTCTAACAAATAAACCAAAAGTGTAAAGCCCTAAAAGTGGCCCGTAGGTATAGGATGCTACTTTAAAAATTCCCTTAACAACAGATTCATCATTCACTGCATTAAACAATATAATTACAAAAAACATTAAAAGTGAAAATGCAACGTGTACTAAATGTCTTTGTTTAACAGCGTTTTTATTGTTTAAGTTTTCTTTTTTGTCCATCCCTAAAAAATCTACGCAGAACGAGGTAGTTAAGGCTGTTAATGCACTATCAGTAGTTGCAAATGTAGCAGCTGTCAAACCTAACATAAACACAATTGCTGGTACTGTAGCTAAGTGGTTCAAAGCAATTTCAGGAAAAAGAAAATCTGTACGAGGCTTTCCAGTAATATGGTCCAAAGGAATTTCGATGCCTTTTTGAGCTGCGAAAACATATAACAAGGCACCTACGCTTAAAAAGAAGATGTTCAAAATAACAAACACACCGGTAAAAGTGAACATATTCTTCTGAGCTTCTTTAATAGTGCCCATACTTAAATTCTTCTGCATTAAATCTTGATCCAAACCAGTCATTGCGATGGTTACAAAAATACCACCAAGCAAAGCTTTACTGATATGGAAACCATTGGTAAGGAAATCTTCATAGAAGAATATTTTTGAATAACCGCTGTTTTTAATGGTTTCAAAAGCTTGTGGAATACTTAAATTCAAGCTATTACAAATAAAATAAATGGTCAAGAATACAGAAAGCACTAAGAAGAAGGTTTGTAGCGTGTCTGTAATAATGATGGTTTTTAAACCACCTTTAAAAGTATAAGACCAAATTAAACCTAGGGAGATCAATACAGTTACCCAGAACGGAATATGATAGGCATCAAAGATAAAACGTTGTAGTACAATAACCACTAGGTATAACCTAAAAGCAGAACCAATGGTGCGGCTAATCAAGAAGATTGATGCGGCAGTTTTGTAACTGTAAAAGCCCAATCGTTGTTCTATATAGCTATAAATTGAAGTCAACTTCATTCTATAATAAAGTGGAAGTAGAACTGTAGCTATGATAATGAAACCAATGGCATTACCTAAAACAAACTGGAAGTACTGAAACTGATTACCTCCTGGAGCACCAACTTCTCCTGGAACGGAAATAAAAGTTACCCCAGAAAGTGCCGTGCCAATCATCCCAAAGGCAACTAAATACCACTTAGAATTTCTATTGGCTATAAAAAAAGTTGAATTGTCTGATGATTTTTTCGATGTGACGAAAGCAATGATAATCAAGACCAGAAAATATCCGATTAAAAAACTTAGCAGTACGGTTGGACTCATATTTTATATTTAGTTTTTAAATGTAAGAATTTACAAATTTAAATCAATTGATAGATGGAAAATAAATAGGAGGGGTTGATGATTGGTGGACGATGGTCAATAGCTAAATTTAATAATGGAAATCTTCATTTTATGTATTTTGGCTATCAACTATTAACTATCATCCATTGACTAAGTAACAAAATAACCAACCTTTTTTTATTAAATTTGTAGAATGAACTTTTCTTCTCAATTGCTTGAAGACGCAGTAAATGAATTTTCTAAATTACCTGGTGTAGGGCAAAAAACGGCCTTACGTTTGGTGCTACATTTATTAAATAAGGAGCAAGAAGAGGTTTCTCATTTTGGAAATACTTTAATTAGGCTTAAAGCCGAAATTAAACATTGTAATATTTGCCATAACATTTCCGACCATCATACTTGTAGCATTTGTACGGCTGCGAAAAGGGAAAAGGAAGTTATTTGTGTTGTAGAAGATACTCGCGACGTAATGGCCATTGAAAACACCAATCAGTTTTTTGGCGTATACCACGTTTTGGGTGGATTAATTTCTCCCATGGATGGTGTTGGCCCATCTGATTTATATATTGATAGTTTGGTGCAAAGAGTAGCCACAACACCAGTAAAAGAAATCATATTGGCATTAAGTGCAAATATGGAAGGAGATACTACCTTGTTTTATCTTCATAAAAGGCTAAAGGATTTTCAAATTCCAATTACTACGATCGCTAGGGGTATCGCTTTTGGCGGAGAATTAGAATACGCTGATGAAATTACACTCGGCCGCTCAATTATTACCAGAGTTCCTTACGAAGGTTCTTTCCTAAAATAATATACGATGAGAAAATTAATCGCTATCAGTCTTTTTGTGCTACTTGCAGCAACTGTTTTTGCACAAGTTAAAATTCATTCACATAATGATTACGTTCAAAAACAGCAATTCAGTTTAGCATACGATAATAAAGTTTATCAAATAGAAGCAGATATTTTTGAGGTAAATGGCGAATTAATTGTCGCTCACAGCAAAAAAGAAATAGACACGAAGCAAACTTTAGAGAAATTATATCTTGATAAAATCGATTCATTATTCAAGCTATATAAAGGAAAAGTGGGTGGTGATAAGAAATACACTTTTACCTTGATGATAGATTTTAAGACAAGTTGGGAGACAACTTTTCCTGCCTTTCAAAAACATATCGAGAAGTACGGCGAAATCTTCGACAGGAGCAAGAATAAAAATGCAGTTCAAATTGTGATTAGCGGGAACAGACCTGCAGATTCATTGTATCACACTTTTCCAAGCTGGGTTTATTTTGATGGTTTGCCAAACATCAGCTATGCTAAAACAGACTTAAAAAGAATAACCATGATTAGCGATAATTTTGCTATCTATTCTAGATGGAAAGGGGTTGGCGAAATTTCAGAAGCTGATAAGATGAAACTACAGGCGACTGTAAAAGAAGCCCATCAATTAAATAAACCAATACGTTTTTGGGGAGCGCCCGATACTCAGGATTGCTGGAAACAATTGGTAGAGTTAGGTGTCGATATTATAAACACAGATAAAATAGTGGAGTGTAAAACTTACTTCGAACATAAATAATGGATTTTAAGAATAAGGTTGTCGTAATTACCGGTGCATCATCTGGTATTGGTAAGGCATTGGCCGAAGAACTGACAAAACGTGGCGCCAATGTTGTTTTGGGCGCTCGCCAATACGTAACACTTTGCGAAATTACAGCAGAGCTGGAAGCAAAATATGCAGTAAAGGCTTTAGCTGTTCAATGCGATGTAAGTAAGGAAAGCGATTGTGAAATGCTGGTTAAACAAACGTTGATCACCTTTGGTAAAATTGATGTTTTAATAAATAATGCTGGACTTTCGATGCGTGCGTTGTTCAACGATGTTGATTTATCGGTTTTAAAAAACTTGATGGATGTTAATTTCTGGGGCACTGTTTATTGTACAAAATATGCCTTGCCAGAAATTTTAAAAACCAAAGGTAGTATAGTTGCCGTATCTTCTATTGCAGGTTACAGAGGTTTACCTGGAAGAACAGGTTATTCAGCTTCAAAATTCGCAATGAACGGTTTTATGGAATCACTCAGAACTGAAAACCTAAAAACTGGTGTTCATGTAATGGTGGCTTGTCCTGGCTTTACTACTTCTAACATCCGCGTTGCTGCATTGGCAAAAGATGGTTCGGCTCATGGAGAAACAAGTATGGAAGAAGGTAAAATGATGACCTCGGAAGCTGTTGCAGCGATTATAGGCGATGGTATTGTAGCTAGAAAACGTACCTTAATTATGACAGGACAGGGTAAATTAGCGGTCTGGGTTAACAAATTATTTCCAGCATTTGCTGATAAAAAAGTGTTCGACTTGTTTGCGAAAGAGAAAAACCCTTTGATTAAGTAGACTTCTGGAAATAGAGAATAGGGAATGGGAAATAGGTTAAGCCTTTTCTATTCTCTATTTCCCATTTCCTATTCCCAATAGAAATAAATATGCGGTTAACAACCATTCTTATGATTTTAGCTTTCCTCGGCCAGATTTTTACTGGCTCTGCTCAAATATGTGTAGAAAAGAATATCAATTATGCTGGTAATACTTATCAAGCGAATACACTAAATATCTATCATAAAAAAGATAGTGTTAAAAGTAAAGATGTAATTGTTTTTGTTCACGGAGGTTCCTGGAGTAGTGGTAAAAAAGAAACCTATTGGTGGTTAGGCAGAAACTTGGCTAAAAATGATGTAGTAAGTGTAATTATTAATTATCCATTAGCACCAGATGTAACCTATAAAGAAATGGCGGCAGCAACGGCTCAAGCTGTTAAATGGGTAAAAGATAACATTGCAACTTATGGAGGTAATGCTAACCGTATTTTTATAATGGGCCACTCGGCAGGTGGACATTTAGCAGAGCTGATCAATTCAGACCCACAATATTTCGCAACAGCTGGTATAGCAAACCCAATAAAAGGTGTGATTTTAAATGATCCCTTTGGTTTAGATATGGAAGAATATTTAACTAAGGCTGAAAAAGATGATTATTACACTGACTTCTTAAGAACATTTAGCAAGGAATCAAAAACGTGGCAAGCAGGTTCACCTTTGTTTTACGTGAAAAATGTTAAAAATCCTCACCTTATTTTCTACGGAACAAAAACCTATGAAGCCATACAAATTCAGTCTGAGCGAATTTATAAAACATTGCTAGCACAACAAATTCCAGTTAAGCTAGAAAAAATAGAAGGTAAAAAACACGTTCCGATGATTAGTCAGATGATTTGGGGAAGCAATAGCTTATACAAAACCATTTTGAACTTTTTAAAAGAGACGAAGTAAACTTTTATAAAATTTCAACCAGTTTAATCGAACCATCTGAATTTAAACAGAACCTTCCATTAATTAATTTCGAATTGGATTGTAAAGCGTTTGCAAATTCATTACATAAGTTGCCACAATCAATATCAGCTTCATCTAATAACGTGTAACCCGAAATGGCGTCTCCCTTTACGTAATTAATTAGGTCGTTCTTTAACGTTAAATTGAATGTGATGCTTTCATCGACCTTTGTTTTAGAAAGCACTTGCTTTAGTTGGTATGCCTTAGACCTACCATCAGCCGGAGGATTTAAAATTTCTGTTTCCACTACTAACAGGTCGTATACGTAACCTACTTCATAATCAAAGCCAACGATTTGATCGTAAAATGCAGACCAATTAGTACTTCCGATCTCATTTCCCTGTTGAGCAGAAAAAGTAATAACGGGGCCATAAGGTGCAACTGCGGTTTGCTTAAATTGGTTTATTCGTATTTTAATTTGATTTTCTGTTTTTTCACAAGAAGAAATTAAAAGCGTTGAGAGAGCTAAAAATGTAAGAAAAACAAGTTTTCTAGCGTTTAAGATGGTTTTTTTCATAAAAGAATAGGATGGAGAGTGGTTATATTCAAATGTAAAAAAATTAACTATTAGTTACAACTAAGAGTTTAGTAATTTTCCCCATTTTAAAGTTATCTTATTAAAAGTTAGTGTTTTAAAAATCGATAAATGCAAAAACCCCTACCAAATCAATGGTAAGGGTTGTGCTAAACATTGGTAGATGTTTATATAAAGTTCTTACTATCATCCGATAAATAACACTTCATCCTATTGAATTACGTGAATAATTCGACTAAAGAACAGAGAATTGAAACGTTTGTTTGCAATATTCCTAAAAGAGCTTCTATTGTAGAATTAAGCTAAAATAGTATCACTAAGTTTCGATAAGTCTAATGTGGTTATGCCTTCTTCATCTTGAGACAAGATTGGAGAAAAGCGATGTTTGAAGAGGATGTGCTCATCTAAATAAGACGCTCTGCTATGTACTGTTTGAGAAAAAATGTCATCAAATGCGTTTAGGAGAATTAAAACTTCGGTTTCTCCCTCCATCATTTCTTCTTTTGTCATTCCAAAAAGAGGACTCTTTTCATCTATCGGATGAACAACAGTCCAACTCAATGATAGCAATCCTATTTTATTCCTTTCTAATTCTAAAGGCAAAAACCGTCTAGTTTTTTTACCATCAACCACTTGATTTATGGTAAAAACCATTTGAACTTCGATCTCAATTAATTGGTTGTTTCGCCCGTTGGCCAACCTAAACATCAGACCTGTTATTTCTTTATATAGCGCCACCACCATATTTTTACTGTATATAATTTTGGCATTTGGCCTAGAGAATCGGCCATACAATAAACCAGTTGCCAAGGCAAAAGCTAACAGGCCTAACATAGATTCGAAAGCGGCAATACAACTTGTTAAAAAGCCAACTGGACTTATGTGCCCATAACCAACAGTAGAAATAGTTTGCGCAGAGAAGAAGAAAGCGTCAAAAAAATGGTCGCGGGTAGTAATTCCAGGTGCGCCATGTAAATTTTCAATCCCAATTAAAACATAAATTGAAGCGAAAAGAATGTTAATTGCTAGATAGGCCATTAAAATGATAAACATAAACTTTCTCCACGACATAGAAATTAGCCAGTTGTAAGTGTCGTTAGAACTGAATATTGGACGCCCGATTCTTTTAACATTAGAAGTTCCGTCGGCATTCATCATCCTTTGGTCTTTGCCCATTGGTCCTTTTCCAAAACCCAAGTCGTCTTCTTCGTGCTGTTTTCTTTTAATAAAAGCCATATTTTTAAATTGTTTTGAGAAAGATTTTGCAAATTAAGCATATTAAAAGGCTCGCCTAAATGTTACCCAATAATAGTTAATAATAAATATTTTGAAAGTATTTTAGCTAACCTAAATCCCATATGATGAAGAAAATTTTTACGCTATTTTTATGCTCTCTCTTTGCAATCGCGGCAAATGCAGAAACCCAACCGCAATGGATGCGTTATCCATCAATTTCACCAGATGGCACTAGCATTGTGTTCACTTTTAAAGGTGATTTATACAAAGTGTCTAGTGCTGGAGGAACAGCCCAGCAAATTACATTTCACGATGCCCATGATTTTATGCCGGTATGGAGTAAAGACGGAAAACAGATTGCGTTTGCTTCAAATCGTTATGGCAATTTTGATATTTTTATCATGAACGCCAATGGTGGTGCCGCAAAAAGATTAACTTATCACTCTGCAGACGAGTTTCCTTATAGCTTTACTTTCGATAATAAAGCTGTTGTTTTTGGAGGTGTAAGACAAGATGAAGCAATTCACCGTCAATTTCCCACAGGTTCACAACCCGAGCTTTATAGCGTAGCTACAGAAGGTAGCAGAATAAATCAAATATTTACTATTCCTGCCGAATATGTTCAGTCATCAAAAGATGGATCAAAAATGATTTATCATGATAAAAAAGGTGGCGAAAATGAGTGGCGTAAACACCATAAATCTTCTGTTGCTAGAGCAGTTTGGTTGTATGACAAAAAAACTAATAAACATCAACAACTGAGCAGTTTTTATGGAGAAAATAGAAACCCAGTATTCGCAGACCAAGAAAAAAGCATTTATTATCTAAGTGAACAAAGTGGAAACTTTAATATTCACAAAATGCCTTTGTCAGCTAATGCTAAAAATGAGCAAATAACTAATTTTAAAACGTTTCCAGTTAGATTTTTAAGCTCTTCTAACGACGGGTTGTTAAGCTTTGGTTATGATGGGGAAATTTACACGCTAAAGCCTGGGCAGCAGCCTAAAAAGGTGGAGGTAGCAATTACCACTCAAGATAAAAACAATAACGAAAGCTTCATTGCGATTAATGGCGGAGTTAGAGAGATGGCAGTATCTCCTGATGGAAAAGAAGTCGCGTTTATAGCCAGGGGCGAAGTTTTTGTAACCTCTGCCGATGGCAAAATGACTAAAAGAGTAACCAATACTTCAGAGCAAGAAAGGTTTGTAGATTTTGCTCCAGATGGTAAATCAATTATTTATTCTAGCGAGAGAAATGGAAAATGGCGCATTTATGAAGTGAAAAAAGTTCGTAAAGAAGAACCTTATTTCTTCGCATCAACAGTGTTAGAGGAGAAGTCTTTAGTAAGCAATGATAAGGATAATTATATGCCAAGCATATCGCCCGATGGCAAAAGAATAGCCTATATAGAGGATAGAAGAGCTTTAAGGGTGATGGAAATTGGCACCAAACAAGCAGTTACTTTATTGTCTCCAGACGAGTTATTTTACATGCAAGATGGCGACCAGTATTTCACCTGGAGCCCAGATAGTCAATGGCTTTTGGCAACTTATCGTCCAACCATGTCAAATGGCGAAGTGGTGTTGTTAGATGCAAAGGGAAAACTGCCAATGAGAAATTTAACGAAAAGTGGCTTTGGAGATGGCAATGCAAAATGGGTAAATGGTGGCAAACAAATGTTGTGGTTTAGCAATAGAGATGGACTAAAATCTCAGGCAAATTCAGGTTCTTCACAACGTGATGTTTATGGAATGTTTTTCACAAAAGATGCTTGGGATCGTTTCAACCTAGATAAAGAAGATTTTGCCTTGTTAAAAGAAATGGAGGCTACGCAAAAGAAAGCTAAAGATGAAGCCGATAAGAAAGCCGAAAAAGAAAAGGGAATAAAACCTATTAAGCCAGATTCTACCGTTAAATTTGATTGGGATGGAATGGAAATGAGAAAAGCTAGATTAACCATTCACTCTTCTTCATTAAGTGATGCAGTAATTACAAAAGACGGCGAAAAGCTTTTCTATTTGGCAAGTTTCGAAAAAGGAACTAATCTTTGGAGTACCAATCTTCGTACAAAAGAAACCAAGATGGAAATTGCTTTAGACGGAATGGGTGGAAGCCTAATGTGGGACAAGACGCAAAAGAACTTGTACTTGTTAAGCGGAGGTAGAGTTTCTAAAATCAATACTGAAAATAATAAAAGAGAGCCAATTACCATTGAGGGAGAAGTGCAAGTTAATGCGGAAGCAGAACGTGAGTATATGTTTGAACACGTTTGGCTAAGAAACAAAGGGATGTTTTACACCGCTAATATGCATGGGGCAGATTGGGAAGCTTTAAAACCAGCCTATAAAAAATATCTTCCATCTATTGGTAATAGCTACGAATTTGCAGAAATGTTGTCGGAACTATTGGGCGAGCTTAACGTGTCTCACTCTGGCGCTAGGTTTGGAAGCAGTACACCTACCGATGACGCTACAGCTTCACTGGGTATTTTATTAAACTATTCGCACAAAGGCGATGGAATATTAATTGAAGAAATTTTAGCTGGTGGACCATTAGATAGAGCAGCGAATACTGTTGCTAAAAAAGGAATGATCATCGAAAAAATAGATGGTCAATTAGTAGAAGCCAATCAAGATATTGCTAAGTATTTAAACAGAAAAGCTGGTCAGCTCACCTTGCTAGAGATATTAAATCCTAAAAATGGAGAGAGACAGCAACTAACGATGAAGCCAATTCCCTTAGCGCTAGAAAATCAATTGCTTTACAGAAGATGGGTTAAAATTAACCAAGCAGAAGTTGACAGTTTAAGTAAGGGACAATTAGGTTATGTGCATATTCCTGGAATGAGTGATGGTCCTTATCGTAACGTTTATGAGGAAATGATGGGTAAATATGCTGACAGAAAAGCTGTTATTGTAGATACTCGATTTAATGGAGGTGGAGATTTAGTGTCTGATTTAGCAATGTTCTTTACGGGTCAGAAATTTTTAGATTATGCAACCGATAAACGTTCGGTAGGTGGCGAGCCAACATTTAGGTGGACTAAACCTACCTTGGCAATGTTTAACGAGGCAAACTATAGCGACGGCCATTGTTTCTCTTGCGGGTATAAAGATTTAAAAATCGGAAAAACAGTAGGTATGCCGGTTCCAGGTACCTGTAGTTTTGCAGGTTGGGAAACATTAATTGATGGTACAAGATGGGGTTCTATTCCTATTAGTGCTAAAAATAAAGCTGGAGAATGGTTAGAGAACAATGAAACTAAACCAGACATACTGGTAAAAAATATGCCTGGAATGATTGATCAGGGCAAGGATGAACAGTTAATTGTAGCTATTAAAGAATTAATGACAGAAGTAAAACCTAAATAATTCAAAAAATTTTGCTTTTAATCAAAAACTATTACATATTTGCCAACAGAATGATACAGATAAACGCAAATAAAAATTGGTGGTGGCATTACGCAACAGCGTGATGTGATCCTTATTTATACGTTTATTTTTTTATAAAAATATTTTGAAGGGTTGCTTGTAAAAAGGCAACCTTTTTTGTTTTAAACCTATGACCGATCCTAATTTATTGGGGAGCTCTCATAAACCATAAAGACAATAAATTAATTGATGAAACAAATACTAAATCACCTTTTCGAAAATAAAACCTTTAGCAAAGAAGAAGCGCAACGAATTCTGACTTCAATTGCTTTAGGAGAATTTAACAGCTCACAAATTGCAGCTTTTATTACTGCTTATGGCATGAGAAATATCACGGTTGATGAATTACAAGGCTTCCGCGATGCGATGTTAGATTTATGCTTAAAAATTAATCTGTCAGATTTCGAACTGGTAGACCTTTGTGGTACTGGTGGCGATGGAAAAGACACTTTTAATATCTCAACTTTAGCCTCGTTTGTGGTGGCTGGCGCTGGTCATAAGGTGGCAAAACATGGTAATTATGGAGTTTCTTCTGGTTGCGGTTCATCAAATGTAATGGAATATTTAGGTTATACTTTTACCAATGATGAAAGTAAATTGAAACGTAGTTTAGACCAAGCGGGCATTTGTTTTTTACATGCTCCATTATTTAACCCAGCAATGAAAACTGTAGCGCCAATTAGAAAAGAATTGGGCGTAAAAACATTTTTTAACATGCTTGGCCCAATGGTAAATCCGGCGCAGCCGAAAAACCAAATTGTAGGTGTATTTAGTTTAGAGTTGGCTCGTATATATGCATACCTATATCAGCAAACAGATAAAAATTATACCATTATCCATGCAGTGGATGGCTTTGATGAAGTATCACTAACCTGCGACTTTAAAACTTTCAGTAAAAAAGGAGAGGCTTTAAATAAGGTTTCAGATTTAGGTTTTGAAGAAATCAGCGAAAAGGATATTCAGGGTGGAGACACTGTAGAATCGTCAGCAGAAATTTTTACCAATATTTTAAATGGAAAAGGAACAGATGCACAAATGAATGTGGTGTTAACAAATGCAGCATTAGCCATCCAAACCATAAAACAAGATGTACCTTTTGCAGATTGTTATTACGAAGCCGAAGAATCTTTAATGAATAAAAAAGCTTTAGAGAGTTTTAAAAAATTGATAACTGTTTAATAAAGTAACCATATAAGGCATTTAAGATAATATAAGTCTTTACGCCTAACTTAAATGAACTTATATTTCTTATATGGTTCAAGCTTAAAAAATGAAGTTGAAACTAAAAGTATGTGGAATTAGGCAAGCGAGTAACATCGCTGCGGTAGCAGATTTACAGCCTGACTATTTGGGTTTTATATTCTACCAAAAATCGCCGCGTTTTATTAGTGAGGTTTCCGCAGAGCTGATTAAATACGTTCCATCAACCATAAAAACCACAGGGGTTTTTGTTAGCGAAGATTTAGAAACGGTTAAGGCTTATATATTCAAGTACAATTTAAAAGCGGTGCAATTACATGGAAAAGAAGATGTGGCTTATTGCACAGAATTAAAATCCACAGGTGTGGAAGTAATAAAAGCTTTTGGAATAGATGAAAACTTTGATTTTTCTAAATTAAAAGGTTATTTAAACGCAGTTGATTATTTCTTGTTCGATACCCAAACACCCGCTCACGGAGGTTCAGGGAAAATATTCGATTGGAAATTATTAACAAACTATACTTTCGATAAACCTTATTTTTTAAGCGGTGGAATTGATTTAACACATACAACAGCAATAAAAACTATAAACGATCCAAGACTTTACGCCCTAGATGTTAATAGCAAGTTTGAGCTAGAGCCAGGGCTAAAGGATGTAAAAAAGTTAAGAGAATTTTTTAAAGAGATTAAATGATATTGTCATACTGAGGAACGAAGCATCTCTAAGCGAGTAATAATCAATGAAGAGACTCTTCGCTTCGTTCTGAATGACAAAAACAATAAAATTATGAGCTATTTTGTAAACGAAAGAGGTTATTACGGAGATTTTGGAGGAGCATACATCCCAGAAATGTTATATCCAAATGTAGAAGAGTTAAGGCAACAATACTTAGGCATCATTAATGAGCCAAGCTTTCAAGAAGAGTTTAAAGCCCTTTTGAAAGATTACGTTGGTCGCCCTTCGCCGCTATATTTGGCTAAGCGACTATCTGAAAAATATGGCGCAAATATCTTCCTTAAGCGAGAAGATTTAAACCATACTGGCGCACATAAAATAAACAATACCATTGGTCAGATTTTACTGGCAGAACGTTTAGGTAAAAAACGAATTATCGCCGAAACTGGTGCTGGTCAGCATGGTGTAGCAACAGCAACGGTTTGCGCCCTAAGAGGATTAGAATGCGTAGTTTACATGGGCGAGATTGACATTAAACGTCAAGCGCCAAATGTAGCTCGTATGAAAATGTTAGGAGCCAAAGTTGTTCCTGCAACATCAGGTAGCAAAACCCTAAAAGACGCAACCAACGAAGCCATGAGAGATTGGATTAATAACCCTGTTGATACGCATTATATCATTGGTTCGGTGGTTGGTCCGCACCCTTATCCAGATATGGTTTCTATTTTTCAGTCGGTAATTTCCGAAGAAACTAAAAAGCAATTAATTGAGCAGACTGGCAAAGACCAACCAGATTATGTGATCGCCTGCGTAGGCGGTGGCAGTAATGCGGCTGGTATGTTCTACCATTTTATCGATGATGAAAATGTAAAACTAATAGCCGTTGAAGCAGCTGGTAAAGGTGTAGCGTCAGGTCTATCTGCAGCCACAACTTACTTAGGCAAAGAAGGTGTGTTACACGGTAGCCGAAGCATTTTAATGCAAACACCAGACGGACAAGTGGTAGAACCACATTCAGTTTCAGCAGGTCTGGATTATCCTGGTATTGGTCCACAACATGCGCATCTGTTCAAAACTGGTCGCGGTAAATATGTGTCTATCACAGACGATGAATCTCTTGATGCAGGTTTGCTATTAACACAGCTCGAAGGAATAATTCCAGCAATAGAAAGTGCACACGCCTTAGCTTACCTCGAATACATGGGGTTTAAAGGAGGGGAAAACGTGGTTGTTTGTTTATCCGGTAGGGGCGACAAAGACATGGAAACTTATATGAAACATTTTAACATTCGACCAATTGAAAGACTTACGTAAAACCGTTACTATTCCTATTTTATTGATGGGTTACGTAAATGTGGTTTTACAATATGGCGTGGCAAACTTTTGCAAGAAATGTAAAGAGGTAGGAGTGGATGGCTGCATTATTCCCGATTTGCCAATGTACGAATATGAAGAAATGTACCACACCTGTTTCGAGGAACACGGCATAAGCAATATCTTTTTGGTAACGCCACAAACATCAGAAGAACGTATTCGCAAAATTGATGGCCTGAGTAATGCCTTTATTTACTTGTTGTCTTCTGCAGCAACTACCGGAAAAAATTTAGACGTTTCTGCTACGGCAAGAGATTATTTCGCTCGTATAAAAGGTATGAATCTAATAAATCCATTGATGATTGGCTTTGGTATTTCCGACAAAAAAACGTTTGATTCTGCTAATGAATATGCAAGTGGAGCCATCATCGGCAGTGCATTCGTAAAAAGCTTAAATGAAAATGATGTCGAAGGAAGCGTGAAGGGATTTATGAGGCAGTTTAGATATTGATTGTCAAACTGAGGGGCGTCGAAGTAGTTCATTGGTTCAACTGTTTCCCGAGATCCCGATAGCTATCGTGACGGGATTTCGCCATACTGAACATTGCCGCCCGCTTCAGCTGAAGGTATTGTTGAAAGGTTTCAAAAGATTAGTAAAGGAATATGAGTGGGGCGTCGGATACGATAGTCCCGCTTTCGTTCCTCCGATTCTACATCTGGATCCACCGTAATCGTATTTCGGGAACAAAAAACTGAGCACGAAACTCCCTAATCCCCATTTATTACCTTCACTTTCTCATCAATTCTAGTAAAATATGCTTTTATCATTTCATCATAAGCGGTAGAATGTTCATCTAATCCTTTATAAATCAGTTCACAACATTGCTTATTTAATTGGCAGTATTCCTTAAATAATTGTACACGAGCCACCAATTGTTTGGGTAAATCAATTTTTATTAATTCGTTCAAAATCTTCAAGTTCCTACTCCAATAATAAATGGCAATGCCCTTTACATCTGCCATTGCCTTCTCTCTGCCAGCTAAGGTGGTGTCAACAGGAAAAATGCCGTTTGCCATTGTAGTTAACGAGAGATAATCTGTCATTACCCGTTCGTATTCTACCTTGTCAGCTGCTTTATTAAATGGATCTATATCTAACTTTCCATATGAAGTAGATTCGAAGGTGACTTTATTTCTCGCTATTTTTTTTTCATCGATTACATAAAATATTATAGCTAAAACAGTCGAGAATAAAAGAAAACAGCCAATTGTTAAATAAAGTACGGGTTTAGGGATAATGGATGACATTTGTGAGCTTATTAATTTTTCGACTACTCGAAGATAAAAAAATGAATAGACATTTCATTTAACAACTACTGATAAATACTAGATTTATTATAGCTAATGGCCACTTATTGTTAAATCTTTACTTATCTTGTTTAAGTTCAATCCCATCCATCGAGCTACTTCAAAGCTCCATATTTTTTTAAAAATCCACTTTATGTAGTCCACGTTAAGTCAACCTCAAGTCAACCTCAAGTCCACTTTTCATCCGCCTCTGTTCCCAGATTCCGTTTAGGATTAGTCGTGATCCCTTTATACTTGCTTCGTGTAGGTTGGCTAAGCGATTGCTGATTTGTCCATCAAAACAGGGGTGTTTACGAATGAAACTAGGAGTAATATCGGAACGTATGCAAAGTTGCTTATATAGTTGACACTATACAAAAACAGATATTAACTCATATCCACCAATTTCAGTATAAGACCATCATGAAACTGAAAAACAGATTTCCCTTTCAATTCAATTTCATCGCCAGCTTTTAAACCATTAGGAAACTGAACAGCCACGGTTCCAGTATAATTAATATCAACCTCTACATGATTATCGCCATAAACTATGGCTATAATCTCTTGTTTCCTGGCAAAAAACATTGCAGCGGCCTGTTCAGCTTGAGCCTTAAAAGCATCAATGCCATTCAAAGTCAAGTTCGTTTCCCCTTTATTAATATAAATAAATTCTATTTCAGGATGTAGTTGTGAGCACATTCCTTCAAGGTCAAAATTGTTATAAGCAGTAATGTAGCTCTTTATGATTTCTTCTTTGTTATGAGGTGTCATTGGTAAATATTACTTATATAATTTGGTGTGTATTTTATGAAGTTCTGAAATTGGCATCTTTGTAATTGCCCTATCATAGGTCATCAGTCCATTTGTTTCCACTTCAACATCTGTAGTTTGGGTATAGACAGCGGCAGATAAACCCAAAGGAATTAATTGTTCTAACCTAGTAATGAAAGAAGCGTATTTGGTAAATAATTCCTCTTTAGTCTTAAAACTCTGATAACCCCAATTGTCTTTTAGCTGCCAAGTGTGTCCGTCGATAGCCAAACCTAAACCACCAAATTCTCCTAATACCAATATCCTATCTTTTCCAAATAAATCGGGTCTAGGCATAGCGGGCTGTGGGTAATTATGTAAATCCACAAAGTGACCAGTATTAAAGAAATTACCACCACTAGCGCTATTTACCAGTCTCGATGGGTCTTTTTTCATTGTCCATTCTGTAATTTCTATCGTTTTAAACTGTCCCCATGCTTCATTAAAGGGCGTCCAAACTACAATGCTTGCAAAATTGTGGAGCTCATCCATAATTGCAGTCCATTCCTTGCGGTAGTATGCCTCAGATTCTACACTGCGATTTTTTTCAGTCTCATTATTCAACGTTCCAGGATTCGAATTCCAACCATTTCCTAAATCGCCACTTGGCATATCTTGCCAAATCAACATCCCCATCTTATCGCAATAGTTATAGTAACGAGCAGATTCAACCTTAATGTGTTTTCTAATCATGTTAAAACCCATCCCTTTCAATTGATCTACATCAAATTTCATTGCCGCTTCCGTAGCTGGTGTATATAGACCATCTGGCCACCAGCCTTGGTCTAAAGGTCCATATTGAAATAAGAATTTATTATTGAACAACATTCTTTGGATCCCATTTTCGTCCTTACCCATAGAGATTTTCCGCATGGCGAAATAACTCATCACTTGATCAAGTGTTTTATTGTTCCTGATTAGGCTAATCCTTAAATCGTATAAAAAAGGGTTACTCGGCGACCATAATTTTTCGTTGACTAAATTTAATGTTGTAGAGCCATCAGCTTCTAAAAATCCAGAAGTGACTACGCTCGAGCCATCTAGTACTTCTACTTTAACCTTGTCGTTTTCTGAAGCGTTATTTAAAGCAACGGCAACCTTAATCGTATGTGCATCAATATCTGGTGTTTGTTTAGTGTTTACAATGTAAGTTCCTGGCAGAGCTTCTAGCCAAACTGTTTGCCAAATGCCAGTAACGGGTGTATACCAAATGCCATGAGGTCTTTTTATTTGCTTACCTCTTGGTTGCACACCATCATCAGTAGGGTCCCAAACTCTTATTTTAATTTCCTGGTTATTTCCTTTTTTCAAGAATGAAGTGATGTTAAAACTAAACGGGTCAAACCCACCTTCGTGAGTGCCCACACTTTTGCCATTTACAAAAACCTCTGTTTGCCAATCTACTGCTCCAAAATGCAATAGGATTTTTTTTCCTTTCATTGTGGCAGGAATTGCAATATTGTTTCGATACCATAAAGCACTGTCTTTACCAACTGTTCTTTTTACACCAGACAAAGCAGACTCTACCGCAAAAGGCACCAATATTTTACCATCAAACTTTGTAGGGTTAAGTTCTGTTTTGGCGGTGATGGCATACTCCCAAAGCCCATTTAAGTTCTTCCAATTATTGTCTCTAACTAATTGTGGCCTAGGGTATTCTGGTAAAGGTGCACTTGGATTTAAATCATTTGCCCAAGAGGTATAAATCTTGTCTTTTTTAAATGCCCATTGACTTTGAGCATATAACTGGTTAATAAATAAGGAAAGTAAAAAGATAATTATCGCTTTCTTGTTCATTTGATTTATCGTTTGGTTTCCTTAAAGTTAATTTTTTGTTTGATACTTTTTAAATAAACAAAGCCAAATGTACCTGCAATAATTGAGGCACATAAAATTGCAAACTTCGCTTCAATTATATGTTCAGCATTGCTAAAAGACAGTAGGGAAATGAATATAGACATGGTGAATCCAATGCCCGCCAACATACTTACTCCGATAATATGTTTCCAGTTTGTTCCAGAAGGAAGCTTAGCAAGTTTAATCTTAACTGCAAACCAAGATAATAAAGTTACACCAATGGTTTTACCAAAGAATAATCCAAATATAATTCCAAGTCCTAATGGAGACACTAATCCATCAATCATTTCTTTTTGGAAGGTGATGTTGGTATTAGCCAACGCGAAAATTGGCATGATTAAAAAGTTAACGGGAATAGTTAAGAAGTGTTCTAGTTTTTCCAGAGGCGATAACTCGGCGGTGTGATTAGTTGGGATGGTAAATGCAAGTAATACACCGGCTATGGTTGCGTGTATGCCAGAGTGATGAACAAAATACCACAAGAAAATTCCAGGAATTAAATAAAGCCAAAGTGATTTAATTTTGAAAAAATTGAAGGTAAGAAGCAACGCGAAAACTCCAGCTGCCATTAATAAGTAGTTCCAATGAATTTGTGCGGTGTAAAAAATGGCGATTACTAAAATGGCGCCTAAATCATCAGCTATGGCTAAGGCAGCTAAAAATATTTTCAAAGATGGTGGTACATTTTTACCTAACATGGCAATGATGGCTAAGGCAAATGCTATATCGGTCGCCATTGGAATACCCCAACCTGATGCTGTTTCTTCACCTTTATTAAAGAAAAAGAATATCAAAGAAGGAACAATCATTCCGCCGATGGCTGCTAAAACGGGCAGCGACGCCTTTTTTAAGGTGGATAGTTCTCCCTCTATTAATTCCCGTTTTATCTCTAAGCCGACCAGCAAAAAAAATACCGCCATTAAGCCATCATTTACCCAAGCAGAGATACTATATTTTATATCAACTATGCCTAAATCGAAGCCTATTATTCTTGCTAAAAAGTTGTTGAAGTATTCCGCATCGCCAAAATTAGCAATAGATAAAGAGATAAGCACACAAATCAGGAGGAGAATTCCGCCTACTTTGCCAGAGTGAAAAAACTTTGCAAATACAGTAAGGTTGATTTTTTTTAACATAGCTAAAAGTAACCATTTTGGCTCATAACTGCGAGAAAATTTAGCCACAAAGACATTGATAATCTTAAGAAAACTTAATGCAGCTTAGCGTACTTATTGCCTCTTTGGTTGATCAGAAAAAAATCAACCACCAAGACACGAAGAACACAAAGGCAATCATCTAGCTTGGTGTTCTTAGTGCCTTTATGGTTAGATTCAAAAAAACCGCTCCATTTATGGAAGCGGCTTTGAATTTGTCAACCTCGAAAGGTTACTTACCAAACAATGTTGCTTTTAAGCTAATTTCGAAAGTTCCATTTGCCGAACCCTGCAATGCAGACGTTTCAGTAGTATAATAGCCCATTATAGCTAAAGAAGATTTATAGTTGATACCAGCACCAAAAGAGGCGCTTTTCGAACTGTGATACATCCCCATAATAAAAAGTTTATTAGTAAAATTGAAGTTTGCGCCAGCATCAAAAATGCTATCATAACCTTCAATTTCTCTAAAAGCAAGTTTAGGCTCAATTTCTAATGCATTTGCTCCACTTCCAGTACTAATTTTATAACTGGCGGCAGCATAAAAACGAGAACGGTCTACTAGATTATCATCTTCTTGCTTAATGAAACTCCTAATGTTGGGAATGGCCGCTTGAATATTTAACTTATCGCTGGTATAAGCAATCCCAAAATCTCCATCGAATAGCGAACCTTTGTTGTTAAATTGTGTAATATTCGGGTCGCTGATATCGCCATTTACCCCACTATAGTCTACCTGTTCGTTCATTATTCCAATAGATGCACCAAAGTTTAGCTTTTGGTTTTCTCCATTTAACGGTAAGTGATAGGCATAAGTAGCTACAGCTTTTGTGCGTTGCAATGAGCCAGCTTTCTCGTTGTAAAAGTTAATCCCTAAGCCAACTTTATTCATTTTATAATCTGTCGTAATACCTTGCGTACTCGGCGCACCAGGAATATTGCTCCATTGTTTACGGTAATTAACGTTTACGTTTAAACCATCATTTAATCCAGCATATGCTGGATTTGCTTGATATTGATTTAAGAAATACATAGAACTTAAAGGATTAAGCTGTGCTTTTACTTCGCTTCCTGTTAGGGCTAAAACGATTGTTATAAGCAAAAGTGACCAAATTGTGTGACATGGCATTTGATATGTTTTATTGAAAATCTTCATCTGTTTAATACAATTTAGTTTCTAATAATTGTGATGTAACCTTTAAACTGACTAATGCTTGTTCCAAAGTCTAAGATGTAATAATAGGTATCTGAAGCTAATGGCGTACCGTTATAAGTCCCATCCCATTCGTTGGCATAACCCTTTTTGGTGTATACAATTCTGCCAGACCTATCAAAAATCTTTAAGGTATTGTTTGGATAGTAATCGATGTTTTCTATCGTAAACTTATCATTCTTGCCATCACCGTTAGGTGTTAAGATGTTTAATGGTTTAATTTTATAATCATCTTCTACAGCTATCGTAACCGATTGACTACTTGTACAACCTGATGCATTTGTAACCGTAACTGTGTAGGTTGTCGTTTGTTTCGGTCTAACAGTTAAATTAGCAGTTCCTTGGCCTGCAACCGCATCGGTACTTGGCAACCAACTGTAAGTAACACCACCTGTTGCTGAAAGCACTACAGAAGTTCCTTTAGAAATAAAAGTAGAAGTACTATTCTTCGTGATACCAATTACCGGTAAAGCATTAATGGTAACTGTAACCGAACCAGTAATCGCTTGATTTGTATTTGCATCGGCAATATTTACCAAGTTATATACAAAAGTACCAACCACATTTGTAGGGGCAGCTACTGTAACTGCGGTATTAAGCGAGTTTGCCACAATGGTTCTGTTTACACCTCCATTAATGTTGTAAGTAAACGTGAATGGTGCGGTACCTACTGTTGCAGTGAAGCTTACATTAGGTGAAGTTGAATTGATACAAACACTTGTAGTTCCGCTTATGGTACCTGTTGGTTTTGGGATGATTTTGAAAATAGCTGAAGTATAATTAATTTGATAATTAACATTGATGGCTAAAGTACCTTGACCAATTATATAATCTCCAGGCATTTCGCCAGTAGGACGAGTTAAGTTGCCTGTAAATACATCGCTACCTAATAAAGCAGGAGCGAAAGTATAGGTTAAAGCTGGGTCAGTTGCTCCTTGGATTTTACTTTTTGCTGCGGCAGTAACAGCAATTTGTTTCGGTGCAATAGTTAGAACCTGAGTTTTTGGAGTTGCTGCATTATAAAAAGCATTCCCAATTTGATTAGCAGTTATGGTAACCGTTCCGGCTTTTAAGATATGGATATCGTTATTGCTGATCGTTGCAATATTGGTATCGCTACTCGTATAAGTTAAATTAATCTCATTATTATCACTTATTGCTCCTATTGGGAAATCTGGGTCGCCATAAGTAACTGTTTTACTTGGCGCTAAGGTGATAGTCTGATTTTTCTTTACATAAGCATCATCTCTAGTATACCAAATAGGCGAGGTGATAATTCTACTTCCATCGCTTTCTACAATATCAGCATAATAATAACCAGTTGCTAAATTGGCAAGACCAGTGTGCGTAAATGTTAAAGTGCCTGTTGTGCTGCTGGTGATCTCAACAGGATTAAGACCGCTTCCTGGTGTTCCGTACATTATTTTAATGCTGGTAATAGGACTTGTAGTTTTGGAAGTGATAGAGATTTCTGGTCCGGCGGCATTGGTAAATACACTTCCAACGGGTTGTTTATTGATTGTATATGTGATTTTAGCTGCCGAATCTTGTGATGCATAAAAACGCATCTTTTTAATCGCATCTAATAAATCATTTTCGGTTAATGCAGGAGCTAAAACCACAAGTCGAGCTCTGGTGTGCCTACCAAAAGTTAAATTATGATTATCATGATCAATTGATGCCCCAAGGTGATAGCCTTTTGCCAACATTCGGTTGTAATAGCTGATGTAGCTCATTGAACTTGCGGGGTCTGAATAAGTAGTGTTTGTAGAAAACGCTGGTCCACTTTCTAAAGCAGTTCCAACAATTGCACTATCCGCACTCAAATCGTAAGTTGCTGAGATGTTATTATAGTCTGTAGTATTAGGGTGTGCCAAAGTAGCTACGGCATTTAAACCATGGCGATTGATAATTCTAAATAATCCAGTTGGACCTGTGTAAACACTTTTAGGAACATAAATTTGATTTTCCCCAGGTTCCCATCCAATTAATGAATCGATACCGTAAACAATTACGTGACCACCACCGCTGATTACGCCCCATTCCATACCGTGTAAAGCAACGAAATTAGAGGTTGTTGCGTTTTTAGCTGCCGTAATTCCAGGTTGCCAATTAGCTAAAGACATACCCGCTTGTGTGTGGTTATGTTCTGATAAACCCAAGAAATCCAAATTCATTGAATTTTTCGCAAAAGCATAATCATCTTCAGGTTTTTTGGTTAGATCATCTTTATTTCCGTCAGAATAGCTACTGTGGCTGTGTAGATTTCCAAAATACCAATTAAGGTTATTTACATCTAAAATCCCAGTCTTATGGCTTCCTTTTAACGGGTTCGTAGAAAGGTAAAGTGGACCGCCACTACAAGCACTATTTACAGCAAAAATAAAGAAGTTGTAAGTTGTGTTTTGTGATAATCCATTTCTAATGAATGTATTTCCAACACCTCTTTTAACTACAGTACCACCGCCAATTTGGTCGCCAACATTATAAACAGTTGTGTTTACTGGAGATGCTGTTAGTGAAGTCGAAGTGCTCATCACCACTAAATATTCATCAGCTGTGCTAGCTGTAAATGTACCTTGAACAAAATTGTAATTTGATGCAGTAACACTAAAGTTGGTCGGCTGAGCAGTTGGTCCAGCACAAGGCAATAATGTTTTTGTAGTTTGGTTTCCAGTTAAAACATTTGTAGTTAAATATTTTGGTCCACCAGTACAAGAAAGATTATTTAAAGGGAAAATGAAATAGTAATACGCCGTAGAACTTACTAAATTGTTATCAGTAAAAGTATTGCTTACAATTTTGTTGTCTACAATGGCACCACCAAAAGCATCGCCCACTGTATAAGAAACTCCATCAACAGGCGTTGCGGATAAAGTGCTATTTAAACTACGAATGATTAAATATTCATTGGCATCCGTAGATTTATTAAACGTTCCTGTAATACTTCCAGTAGTCACATTGGTAAAAGTTAATGCTGTAGCCGCAACCGTTGGTCCAGCACAAAGAGGAAGGTTTGGAGGGAAGTGAACACCTAACTGATCTGCGTCATCGCCATCAATTGCATTTTGAACTACGGCCAATGTTACTCTTTGCCAATCATCAACAATAAAGGTAGGACTTGGGTCGGTTACCGTAATACTTCTCACATAAGAAACGTCTTTGGCATTAACACCTTGACCAAAGGCATCCAATATGTTGCCATTTGCATCTAATATGGCTACACCGTCATTACCATTAAAATTAATAACTGCATTGCTGTTTTGCACTGCCGTAGTAGAAGTCAGGTAGGGAACTTCATTTCCATTGCCAGAATTGCCAATAATGACAGTTCCTCGAGCAGGAATGGTAACAGTTAAGTTAACAGTTTGAGAAGGGTTTCCAGTGATATTGATATTGCCAGCATCTCCAGAAATGTTGTATAAAGCTAATTTTAAGTTTAGTGCTCCTGTATTAAGAGGTGCGTTGCTTAAATTGGTCAATTCTATCCATTTATTAACTGATGCACCTTCATAATATTGGCTAATAATAATTGGTGAAATAACAAGCGGTAAATTTGCTGTTGTAACAGTCAATGTAGTTATTGATGTCTGTAAGTTTGGTACATTATCTTCCGACACTACATAAACATTGTAGGAAGTCGCCCCAGCTAAACCCGTAATATTTGCAGTAACATCAGTATTTGCAACATTAGTTAATGAGCCAGATTTAAAAGCAGGGTTTCCGTTTCCATCTTGTCCAACTTTAACTTGTGCCGACGTTGTTGGTGCCGTTCCTGTTGCAGGAAGAACTACGTAATATGATTTTCCAGCTTCTGTAATGTTGCTGATTAAATCAAAGGAAGAGATAGTAATATTATTCGTTTTTGGATAAGTTGCTGTGTATAATGGTGGAGTAACATCACCTGCCACCCCTGTTCCAGTTAAAGCGACATTAACAGCTGTTGTTCCTGTACTAGCATTTAAAATATTCTCGCTTGATGCGCCTGTTGCAGTTGGCGTATAACGAACATAAACAGTAGGCGCTGCTGCGGCTTCAGTAGTTGTGTAGTTAATGGCGCCGCTAAAAGTTGAATTGTCTTTTGAAACGGTAAAAGGAGCAGGAACAGAAACATTAACGTCTGAAATTAAATCTGTACCAGTTAAAGTGTATGTTTTTGATATTGAAGCTACATTAAGTGATTGGTTCCCAAAAGCTAGTGAAGTAGGGTTGGTAACTAAAAGGGGGTTGTTTACCGCCCCACCTTTGAAAGTAATGCTAAAATTATCTATAGCATAAATTCCGTCACTTCCAGTATCGTCCTTATCAGTCCATCTAATATATATAGTATTGCCGTTGGCTAAAGAAATAGAGGGAATACTTCCCGATATTGCTGTTTGATTGGCGGCCAGGTTTCCATCTACACCTGCGCTTACGGTAGTTGTGGTTAATTTTTCCACTAAATCCATTCCTGTCAACGGGAGCCAAGTCGCAGCTGCGTCTCCAATGCCTGTAGCATTTATGCTGTATTCAAAAGGTAAGGTTTCAACGACTGTTGCAGTATTACCCGTTCTCCACTGCTCCATTAAGCCGCTTAAGTCTACAGATGTTACAGTAGAGCCAGTATTATTTGTATAAGCAGCTCCAAACCTTGGTACCAAAGAGCCAGAAGCTAAACTCCCAATTGCTCTGTCAGTTGCTGACGCAGTACCTGTGTTATAGGCGGCACCTGAATTTGCTGATGTAGTGTACACAGTTAGTAAAATTGTAGCACCAGTTGTTACACCACTCGAGCCAGAAGCTTTAACAGCAAACCAGCCAGCAACAGGTGCGGTTGCTGTAGGAGTCATTCCATCAAAGTTTTCTGTTTTAGCAGTATTTAATGCTGTTATCGAAACCTGCGAAAAGGTTTGAAGCGAAATGGCAAAAAGAAATAAGAAGAGTAGATGTTTTTTCATATACAATTTGTTTGTTCAAACAAATGTATACCTAAAAGAGAACTCTGATGTTAATTTGTGGTTAAATATTTTCCTTTGTGGAAAAATAATTTAACAATTATTTCGTTATATGATGTTTTACTTGCTAAACTGTTAAGTTTTATTGGTTTTTTTAGAATTAAGTAAGGATGGTAAATTTCGTTAAAGGAAATCTTCAATGTTGCCTTTGCCCTCACGAATGACTTCAAAATCTCCTGAAGTACAATCAACAACTGTTGAGGGTTCGTTGTCTCCATAACCTCCATCAATAACTAGATCAACCAGTTCTTGATATTTCTCCTCAATTAATTCTGGGTCTGTAGAATATTCGATCAATTCATCATCATCTTTAATAGAAGTAGATAAAATAGGATTGCCTAGAGCCTCAACTATTGCCCTGGCAATGTCATTATCAGGTACACGAATACCAACCGTTTTTTTGTTAGAACTTAATAATTTAGGCACGTTATTATTTGCGTTAAAAATAAAGGTAAATGGTCCTGGTAACGCTTTTTTTAATACCCGAAAAACGGTGGTGTCGATGGGTTTAATGAAATCTGAAATATGCCTCAAATCTGAGCAGATGAACGAAAAATTTGCTTTTTCTGGTTTTATGCCGCGAATGCGACAGATTTTTTCAATTGCTTTCTGATTGGTGATATCACAGCCCAAGCCATAAACTGTATCTGTTGGATAAATAATTAAGCCTCCTTTTTTTAAGACTTCAACTACTTGCTCAATAGCTCTTTCATTCGGATTTTCTGGATAAATCTTAATTAGCATACCCAAAAATAACAATATTAAATTGCCTTTGTTTAATATGATTAGATAATTACATTTAACAAGATTAGAAAATCGTAAATAGAGAAGTGTTTTCTTATTTTTGATAAAGTTGTCTGCTAAATCTTCTGAAGCTAATTTTGAGATATGAGAAAAGCATTTGTTGCCATTGCCGCATTTTTAGTTGCCCTAACAATTATGTTGGGTTTGTATCATCCATTTTTGTGGTGGTCGTTTATTTTCACTGGCCCATTTGTTTTACTTGGCTTGTATGATTTATATCAGCCTAAACATAGCATAGTAAGAAACTACCCTGTTTTTGGTCGACTTCGTTATTTTATGGAGGAATTGAGGCCAAAAGTTTATCAGTATTTTGTAGAAAGCGATACCAACGGGAAACCGTTTAGTAGATTAAATAGGTCGTTAATATATCAGCGTGCTAAAAAAGATAACGATACCATTCCCTTTGGTACACAGCTAGATGTGTATGAAAATGGTTACGAGTGGCTAAGCCATAGTATTGCGGCAATTAGTCACCACGAGCTAGATGTAAACCCGAGAGTGATGGTTGGCGGTCCAGATTGCAAACAACCTTATTCTGCCAGTATTTATAACATTTCGGCAATGAGTTTTGGTTCACTGAGCAAGAATGCTATCCTGGCCTTGAATGGTGGAGCAAAAATGGGCGGTTTTGCTCATAATACTGGCGAAGGTGGTATCAGTGATTATCACGCTGGTCCGGGTGGCGATTTAATTTGGCAAATCGGGACTGGTTACTTTGGCTGTAGAAATCAGGATGGAACGTTTAATCCCGATGCTTTTGCCGAAAGGTCGAAGGCAGAAAACGTGAGAATGATTGAGATTAAATTATCTCAAGGAGCAAAGCCTGGTCACGGAGGTATGTTGCCAGCTAAAAAAGTAACACCAGAAGTTGCTAGGATCCGTTTGGTAAAAGAAGGTTTCGATGTAAATTCACCTCCAGCACATTCAGCTTTTTCTACGCCATTAGAAATGATGGACTTCGTAAAACAACTTAGAGAACTGTCTGGTGGTAAACCAGTAGGATTTAAACTTTGTATTGGTAGGCGTACAGAGTTTTTTGCCATTTGCAAAGCAATGGTAGAAACAGGAATTTATGTAGATTTTATAACCGTGGATGGGGGTGAAGGCGGAACAGGTGCAGCGCCGCAAGAATTCTCAAATGCCGTTGGTATGCCTTTAAGAGAAGGTGTGGCTTTTGTTTATGATGTGTTGAGTGGTTTCGACTTGAAAAAACATATCAAAATTATTGCATCGGGTAAAATTTCTTCGGGGTTTGATCTGGTTAAGAACATTGCTCTGGGTGCAGATTTATGTAACTCTGCCCGCGGAATGATGTTTGCGCTTGGTTGCATCCAAGCTTTAGAGTGTAATAGTAATACTTGTCCAACGGGAGTGGCAACACAAGACGAAAGTTTGATGAAAGGCTTAGTAGTGGAAGATAAAACGGTTCGTGTATTTAATTTTCATCGATTAACTGTACAAAGTGCAGTAGAATTGTTGGGAGCTGCCGGTTTGCGCCATCCTTATCAACTAACTAGGGCTTATATTAATCGCAGAATCGGTCAAAATGTAATGCAATCTTATATGGAAACTTTCCCATACATCCCTGAGGGAAGTTTGGTTCAGACGCCTTACCCTTCCCAGCACGAATTGGGGATGGCATTAAGTACTTCGGCTAGTTTTGCCCCGACGGACTATAAAGTTTCGGCAGTGGATTATCAAACCGCAAGTTCTAATAATTAAGTTTTAGCTGGTGTGTCATTCTGAGCGTATGATAAGACTTTTTTGAAAAGCCAACAACTTCAACTATCAAAGTTAGTCCGGCTATTCGTTCCAATTTCCGATGAAGAATCGGGATGTTTACACTGCTATTGGGTTTAAAATGCAAGGATTGTACAGTTATTTAGGTTTGCGCCTAGCACCTGCCAAGAACCCCTATTTTTGTTAATTAAACCTGATTGAAGTGGAAAATTTTGTCATCCTGAGCCTGTCGAAGGACAAAATTTGAAATGAAAAGCAGGGCTGCATTTGCGATAGCGTACTACCTTTCATTTTCAAAGCCTTAATAAAAACTAATTTGGTTGCATCAGCTATAAATTAGGGCAATAAAAAAAGTCGCTTAACATTTCTGCTAAACGACTATATCTTTATTCTTTGCTTTTTTATCCTTATTCTCCCTTAAAACTCAGCGCTTTTTGGAAATCTTGGGAAAGCAATTACGTCTCTAATGTTTGTCATTCCGGTTACGAAAAGAACCAAACGCTCAAAGCCTAAGCCAAAACCAGCGTGAGGAGCAGAACCAAACCTGCGAGTATCTAAATACCACCAAAGCTCTTCTTGCGGAATGTGCATTTCTTCCATACGTTTAGTCAACATGTCCATGCGTTCTTCACGTTGCGAACCGCCAATCATCTCACCAATACCTGGAAATAAAATATCCATGGCGGCAACCGTTTTTCCATCATCATTCATTCTCATGTAAAACGATTTGATGTCTTTAGGGTAGTCAGTTAAAATAACTGGTTTTTTGAAGTGTTTTTCTACCAAATAACGTTCGTGTTCAGATTGTAGATCAGCTCCCCACTCATCAATTAAGTATTTAAACTGCTTTTTCTGATTAGGTTTAGAATGTTTTAAAATCTGTATGGCTTCCGTATAGGTTAAACGTTCAAACTCGTTGGCTAAGCAAAAATCAAGTTTTTCAACCAATGATAATTCACTTCTTTCTTGCTGAGGTTTTGTTTTTTCTTCTTCTAGTAAACGTTCATTTAAAAATGTAATTTCGTCTTTGCAGTTTTCTAATGCATAACCGACTACATATTTCATCATATCCTCGGCTAATTGCATATTGTTCTCTAAATCTGCAAATGCAACTTCAGGTTCAATCATCCAAAATTCTGCCAAGTGGCGTGTTGTGTTTGAATTTTCGGCCCTAAAAGTTGGTCCGAAAGTATAAATCTGGCCAAAAGCCATTGCCGCTAATTCACCTTCCAACTGACCAGAAACAGTTAGGTTAGTTGCCTTTCCAAAGAAATCTTCTGAAAAATCTACTTTTCCATCATCAGTACGGGGAGTTTTGTCGAAATCTAAGGTGGTAACCTTAAACATTTCTCCAGCGCCTTCTGCATCACTAGCCGTAATTACAGGTGTATGCATATAAACAAAACCACGTTCGTTGTAAAACTGGTGTATTGCAAATGCTAAAGCATGACGAACCTTAAACACAGCATTAAAAGTGTTAGTACGGAAACGCAAATGCGCTTTTTCCCTCAAAAATTCTAGGCTATGCTTTTTGGGCTGTAATGGATATTCGTCAGCGTTGCTGTCTCCAAGAATTTCGATACTTTTTGCTTTAACATCAACTTTCTGACCTTTACCCAAAGATTCAACTAAAGTTCCTTCAACAGAAATGGCAGCACCAGTTGTAATTCTTTTCAGTAATTCTTCAGGTGTATTGGTAAAATCAACAACTATTTGAATATTACCCATGCATGAACCATCATTCAATGCTATAAATTGATTATTACGGAAGGTTCTAACCCAACCCATTACTTTAACTTCTGTATCAAATGCTGTAGAATTCAGCAGGTCTTTAATTTTTTCTCTCTTTATCATTACGCTATGCTCTATAAGGGCGTCAAAAATAAGGATTTAAACCTAAAATTCCTTATTTGTTTAAGCTAACTTTTCTAAAATTGCTATTTTCTTTATAGTTTAATATCGTTAAGTTTGTTTATCCCAAATCCCTAGTTTTAATCGTGTTATCGCTCCAAAATTTCTTAAAAAACAAAAATCTTATAGGTCATCCTAAATCATTTTCGTTAGAAGAACGTATTTTTAATACTTTTTGTATCATTGCATTTGTAACGATGTGTTTCGAAGTGCCATTTAATTTTTATATAGGGTTAGTGGTTCCTGCAAGTCTTTGCCTTTTTGGAGTATTTGCATCGGCGACAATGTTTTATTTTTCTCGTTTTAAAAGAAAATCAAGTTTATGTATTAAGGCGTTTGCCATCATTTGTAACCTGACCTTCACCATAAATTATTTTTTTAATTCGGGCATCTTTGGTCCGAATCTTTTACTGTTTTCTTTAGCTTTTTTATTGGTTATCGCTATAATTCCTAAAAAGCAGTTTAAAATTTGGGTACCAATTAATATTATGCTAGTGTTGTCTATTTTAGTAATAGAATATTTTTACCCTAGCGCAATAGAATATACTTATAACGGCGAATTAAGCAAGGTTATAGATTTTGCTATAACTTATTTAGTAGTCGTTGTAATTACTTATTTTTCAATTAGCTATATCAGAAAAAATTACGATTACGAACGCTCATCGGTTTTGGATAAGAGCGAAGCTATTGCAGAACAAAGTGAGAGGATTTTAGCTCAAAAAGTAGAATTGGAGCTTTTAAATTCTCAAAAAGACAAACTTTTTTCTATCGTAAGCCATGACATAAGGATGCCCCTGCATTCTATCCAGAGTTATTTAGAATTGCTCACAGAAGTAGACTTGGAAGAGGAGGAGCGAAAGGCGCTCAAAAAGAAGTTGCTTCAAATTACAAAAGATACATCGGATATGTTAACCAATGTGCTTTCTTGGTCTAAAACTCAGATGGAAGGTACTAATGCAGATTTAAAACCATTGAATTTATCTACTGCACTAATAAATGGCTTAAGTGTTGAAAAGACAATCGCTGAAAAGAAAGGTGTGGTTCTGTCTATTAATGCTGCAGAAGATATGATAATTACCGCAGACCAAAATATGTTCCAGTTAGTAATTAGAAACCTAGTTAACAATGCCATTAAGTTTACACCGAACGGTGGAGAGGTAAAAATTTCAGCTGTTAAACGAAGCACCGATAGCCTAATTACTATTCAAGATAATGGTTTGGGTATAGATGAGGCTCAGCAAGCCAAATTATTCAAATTAAAAGCTTCCTCAACATTCGGTACCAATAACGAACGAGGTATTGGATTAGGATTGTTGCTTTGTAAAGAGTTTACTGATTTGCAGAATGGAGAAATATGGTTCGAGAGCACAGCGGAGATAGGCTCTACTTTTTTCTTGTCGTTTAAATTGGCTAGTGAACAGGCAATGAAATAAAGAAGGAAGCTCCTTTATTTTTTCCTTCGCTTTCTGCCCAAACCTTTCCATGGTGCAGCTCAACAAGCATTTTAACTATTGATAAACCTAGTCCATTAGAATGCTCTTTCCCTGTAGGAATGGCGCTTAATCTAGCGAATTTCGTAAATAGTTTATTCATATCTTCTTCTGATAATCCTTGCCCTTGGTCTTTAAACTCAATAATAATTTGATTATCAATTGTGCTTACATTAATAAGGATGGCGGTTTGGGGATGAGAATACTTTAAAGCGTTACTTAGTAAATTTTCAAAAGCTTCTTGTAGCCTAATCGCATCTGCTAAAATTACGGTAGAGCAATTGCAAGATATTTCTATCGTCTGTTGTTTTTGAGAAGCGATTAATTCAAAATTATTTTTAACAACTTCTAATATTTCGACAACATCTATTTCTTGTGAGCTTAATCTAAAACTTGCATTCTCACTTTGTGATAAGTCTAATAAATTATTTAAACTACTTAAAACACTAGTTGCAGCCCTTTTAATCCTATCTGCAAAGTCAGCAACGATTTTCGGGTCGTCAGCCTTTTTCTTAATTAATTCTGCCGAAAGGGAAATTGTTGTATTTGGATTTTTTAGGTCGTGAACAATTCTGTTCATCATATCCGTTTGAGTTCTTATCGCCTTTCTTGTAGCGAGTCTTAGTTCAAGCTCATCCATTGCTATAGAAGATAGTGTTTCAAGCATCTTGATTTGCTGAGCAGTTACTTCTTTGGGTTGCACATCTAAAACGCATACTGTACCTAAATGTAAACCTTCAGGAGTTTTTAAAGGTGCGCCAGCATAAAATCTAACACCATTTTCCATCAATACATAAGGATTTTCTGCCAGTTCGGGTACATTGAGCATATTTTCAAACAAGGTTACATCGCTATTTAGTATAGCAATGGAACAGAAACTGTCTTTCCTGTCAATTTGTGTTGATTGTAACGGACTTATATTCGTTTTAAAGAAAACACGTTCTTCATCTACAAAGGTTACCTGAGCAATTGGTGTATTAAAGATTTGGGCAGCTAATAGGGCAATCTTATTAAATGTATCTTCTTCAGGAGTACCTAGTATATCGTAAGTATGTAGCTTTTTTATTCGCTCTGTATCGTTATCTGGAATTAATGAATTAGGAACCTGAGAATTGTTCATCAGTAAGTTTGTTTGAGGTATCAAATATAGCTTAATACAACGAACTTTTGTTTCTGATTAAAATTCGAAATATTGTTGATTTCTGTAAAATTCTTAAGTGTTTTTTAAATTTTATATATAAAAATTCGTAAAAATTGCTTTTTAAAATCATTAAATGTCAGAATTAGCCTTTTTAATTGTCTTTATTTCGAAA
>SEDG01000229.1 GCA_004295885.1 Pedobacter sp.
AAAGCGTAAAAGAATTTTGTTCCTTTATTTATTTTGACATTCATATTTACATCAGGCTGATTTAAATCTCCACGAACTTTAATGGTACTGGTTAAAAATACCGTTCCGTAAATCATGTCGTTATCAGCTGCGGTAGAATTTATAGCTCTAAAGTTATTTGTGGTGATATCTAAGCCAAACCTTACATTTTTAAAATCGGTGGTGTAAATATTACCGTCAATAATAGCTTTTTTGCCCAATGAATCAATCAGGGTGAAATCGTTAAATCTTACGCCTTCATTGTTAAATGTAATTTCTTGCGTTGGTATCGTGAAATAAGAATTGATGTAGGCCACATTAAATCCTGCGTCGTTAAACTTCAATGAACCCAAAACTTTCGGCGCCGTTAACTCTCCTTTTACTGTAAATTGCCCAGTAACCGTTCCTTTTCCCTGCCTAATTTGGCCCAGACTTACGCTTTCTACTTCTTTTAAATCTATCTTATCAATATTAACCACCAAGTCTAATGCACTTTGCGGCGCTGTATAATAAAAGCCACTTGCCCTTAATTCGTGAACGCCTTTTAATCTGGCATCTACCTCAAAAGCATTTGCCGTATTGTTATTTACCAATAAACTTAAATCGCCCAGTTCATCTTTTTGATAGCGTAGTTTGCTCACATTCAAATTAGCCTCAAACTTAGGATTAGCCACCAAATCTTTTACATCAACCATCCCATTAATTGTTCCTGTGAGCCTTGACTTAAATTAAATTGATTTGCCAATATACCCGATTGACCAAACTGAATATAATTCTCAGGAGAGATTGTCCATTTTTGGTAATCTAGCAATAATTTATTAGGGTCAAGGTTAAACCTGAAATCCTTGTTGAACGATTTGAAAATCCCTCCAATTACGTACTTATCTTTTCTTTGCCTATCGCGAAGGAAGATGTTTAGGTCTAACAAATTGTTAGCTGCATTTCCAGAAATTTCTGAGTTGAATAACACAATAGATGGGCTCTGAATGCTTCTAATGGTCAAATCATAATTCAGCTTTTGGTTGTTGTTATTCACCGCAAGGCGGACGCTGTCTACATTGTAATCTCCATAAACTACTTTTGGGAATGAAGCATTCATCAATAAACTATCTTTCTGCGTATCTATTAATCCATTAATTCTCGATGGCACAAACGTGGTTAACTGTGGCACAAAATCTTTTAAGAATTTAGGATTGTAAATGTTAATATCGAATCTGAAACGTTGGTCTGGGATAGAAACTACATCGCCAAACTGATAATATTTATTGATTTGGTTAATTACTGCATTTCCAATTTTACTTAGCTGATATTTTCCATCAATTTTTGCACTTAACAATTCAGATTTTAAAGTCAAGCTGTTTGCAGTTGCCGTAGAAACTGCATTAATTTCGACAGTATCAACATCAAATCTTCTACCTTCTTTTACAATTTGTAGGCCAGTTGCATACACATCTCCGTTCAAATAATCTACATCAGCGGTGCTGATATTCGCTTTAATATTTCCCGCAACTTTAAATTCTGTTTTACTAAAGTTTAATTTCTGTAAGTCAACCTGTTTTAAATTCACATCACCTTTAATTGATGGATATTTTCCAGCCAAATTAATTCTTGCATCTAAATTGAAGTTCGCATTGCTATCTGGCATACTTCCCTTAACATTTACCAACTGATTAGCATAAGTTCCATTTAGCTTTAAATTGCGGTAATTGTATTTATTATAGGTTGCGCTTAAAACGGTCGCATTAAATTTCGCATTAATTGTTTTTGGGTCTAAACCTGTTCCACTAACGTTGGCTTTTGCTGTAATTCTGCCTAGTGTTGCTTGCTGTTTCAGTAATCTGCCTACATTAAAATTGTTAAGACTGATATTAGCTTGGTAACGTTCTTTTCCCTTCGGACCTTTCATATTAGCTACAACCACAGCGCCACCCATATCAGTCTGGATGTTTAGATTGGTATTAAAATCGGTCATTGAACCTTTAAAAGTTCCTTTGGCGTTTACCACATTTGGTAACTCTATAGTAGGAGGAAGGGATTTTTTAGGAACAACCACCAATATATCAGCTTTGCTTAGATGTAGTTTCCTAATATTTAAATCGAGGTAAGTTTTATTAATATCAGGTAAGCCTTTGGCTCGGCCGCTAATGTCAATTTGCGTATTTTTCAGTCCAGAAATCTGTAATTGAGCAATGTTTAAATTGTTTAAATAACCATTTACGTTAGCATTTACCTTAATTTTTTCATTCCTGTAATTTGCAGGTATCGCATTGCTGAAGAAAACAGCGTCTTTTAAACCAATTACTGTATTTTTGAAGTTCAAGTTCATCTGAACTCTTTCAGGATGTTTAGTCAAATCTTCCATCGAGGTAAAATTCAACTCTGTTGCATTATTAATGCTCGTATTTGGCGTTCTTAAAACGAAATTAGCAAGTTTGATTTGTTTGTCGGTGTAGGTGGCATCGCCATGCAATTCATTTAAAACAAAACCGCTTTTATCCTTCAAGGAACCATTATTTACCTTAACAGTGATTCCGCCGTTAGCGAAGTTTAAATCGCCAGCTCCCAAATTTAAGTCGGTAATATTTAAGTGATTAAAGTCTAAACCCTTAGTAGGTTTTGCAGCCAAATTATCGAACTGTACGCTATTGTCGTTAAAATCAACCTTCTTTAAAAGTAAAGCCAAGGGCGAGTTTTCTACCACAACGGTATCTTTAACTTTATCGAGGTTATTACTTGGTGCAGGTTTAAAAGCGAATAATATTTTCGATTTGTTTAGTCTAGCTTCGTCAGCATTGTATTTGCTGTTAGTTAAGTCAACTTTCAAATTTACCAAGCCTAAATCGTTAATATCAGCTATGGCTTTAGTGGTCGATAATCTATCATCATAATTAACTTTCACGTTGTTAAATATAAAATCTTCTACAGCGATGGTTGGTAGTTTTCCATTAACTTTTTGAGAACTGTCAACACTGTTGGTTAAATGTTGTACCAATTGGGTTAACGGTTTTTGCTGTAAATAATTTAGCGTGGTATTTTTTAGGCTAAGCGATTTAATTACATAATTCTGATTCGCTAAATCGAATTCTTTAATCTTGGTTTTAAGTTCGCCGAGATACAATTTTACATCGTTTCCTGCCACATCATCCCGATAGGTAATGCCGATATCAGTAAATAAAACCTTATCAATTCTAAATTTTAACGGTGCTGATGTAGTGTCTTTGGCTGGGTCTTTTTTCTCCTCGTTCATGAAAGCATCAACTAAAAAAGAAAAATTAAACGCCGTGTCTGGATTTATTCGTTTTACGTTAGCCCGTATGTTTTTTAGTTCAATATTGTTTATCTCAACTGTGTTTTTCAACAGCTTAAATAGGCTGATATCTACCTGTAATTTCTCTGCATAAAGTAAGGTATCACCTTTACGGTCTTCGATATAAAACTTATTTAGCACAACATCTTTAGGCAGTGCTATTTTTATACTTTCGAGCCTAACTTCGGTTTTAGTCTTGTTTTTGAGGTAGGTGATGGCTTTGTCCTTCACAAAGTTCTGCACTGCAGGAATATTTAGGGAAAGCGCAACAAGTACTACCAACAAAATAATGCTAGCAATAACCCATAGAAAAATTTTAAGGCCTTTGCGTAAATACTTCTTCAAGCGAGATAAATTAGAGATGATAAAACTGTTCTATTGCTAACATTGTGCCATTAGCTTAATTTTTAAACAAATAGAAGAATAAAAAAGTTCTCTAGATTTTAAAGAAAAAATAGCTTAGGTTTATAGCCCGCAAATAATTTGTGGAACATCATCTATGAATGCACAGAATTTTACAATCAGTTACGAGACTTTTAATGGCATAGAAGAACTTTCAGCAATCGATAAAATGTTATGTCTAAAAGCGAAGGATGCAATGGCGTCTTCTTTTTCTCCATATTCTAAATTTAAAGTAGGAACGGCAATCTTGTTGGCCGATGAACAAATTGTTTTAGGTAGCAATCAAGAAAATGTAGCTTACCCATCAGGATTATGTGCTGAAAGGGTTGCTCTTTTTAATATAGGTTCAAATTATCCCAATGCTATAATCAAAACAATAACAATTACTGCGCAAACCGATATTTTTAAAATAGTGAATCCTGTTACCTCTTGTGGTGGCTGTTTGCAAGTGATGATTGAATTTGAGAAAAGACAAAAATCGCCAATTGAAGTTTTGTTCTATTGCATCGACGGACAAATTTTAAAAGTAAAGAGCGTTAAAAGTTTATTGCCTTTTGCTTTTGTTGAGGATAGGTTGGGAGCATAGTTTATAATATTTTGTCATTCTGAAGAACAGCTTGTCCCGATGAGTTAACAAACCTACTATCGTATTACGATGCCCAATCACCTCTCCCGACTTCTTCGGGAAGCTGAGCATGACGATTCTCAAATCAACTTTACTTCTGCCAAAATCAAATTGATTTTTTTGGTAAGGAGGCCAGCCACGAGAACGACCAACTCTATCCATTTGCGAAGAATAAAGCGGATAATAGTAATCGGCAGTTTCTATACTGTTTTCTCCGAAGAAAGAATGCATATGAACACCCACTTCCAACTTAGCCATATCGTGCCCGTAAGCTTGATAAACTTTTTTATAATAATCAAACAACGGTTTAAAACTAGCTGGATTACCGCCGATTATGGCAAAAATTACAGGTAAACCTAATCTGCCAGCTCTTTCTACAGATTCTGGAGTGCCGCCAATAGCCACCCAAATCTTTAAGTTATTGTCTACGGCACGAGGCAATATTTCTTGATTGTTTAACGCAGGTCTGAATTTACCTTTCCAAGTTATCTTCTGTTCTTTGTTTATTTTTAGAAGCAGCTCTAATTTTTCTTCATACAATTCGTCATAATCTTGCAAATTGTAACCAAATAGTGGGAAAGATTCAATAAAACTCCCACGACCAGCCATTAGCTCGGCTCGGCCATTTGAAATTAAATCTATGGTTGCAAAACTTTGATAGAGTTTAACAGGGTCTGAAGAACTTAATACAGATACAGCGCTGCCTAATTTGATGTTTTTGGTTACCGTAGATGCTGCCGCTAAAATTATTTCTGGAGTCGATACTGCATAATCCGGTCGGTGATGTTCGCCAATGCCATAAAAATCTAAGCCAACTTCATCCATCAGTTTAATTTCTTCGATAATTTCTTGCAATCTTTGTTGGGCTGGCTGTACTTCGCCTTTTGCATTTACCTGCAAGTCCCCAAACATTCCGATACCTAATTCCATAACTGTAAATATTTTTAACAAAGTTAAGGCGTGGTCGGTTTATAATATTTGATGTATGATAAGAAATGGACCAATATCGTCATTCCGACTTCGGAGGAATCTGGTTGTCAGGATATCAAAATAGATTCTTCGCAGGCTCAAAATGACAAAACTCCAATAAAAAAAACATCAAGGAATTAAGCTTCATTCTTCTTAATTCCTTAATGTTCAAATTATTTTTAATACGCTATTACCCTTTAATAAAAGCTAAAAGGTCTTTGTTAATTGTTGCAGCTTCTGTTGTTGGCATTCCATGAGGGAAACCAGCATAAGAAATCAATTGTCCGTTTTGCAATAATTTAGCGGCTTTAACACCAGTTAATTCGAAAGGAACAATCTGGTCATCTTCGCCGTGTAAAACTAGTACTGGAATAGTCACACTTTTCAAATCGTCGGTAAAATCTGTTTCAGAAAAAGCTTTGATACAGTCGTATTGAGCTTTAATGCCGCCCATCATTCCTTGTCTCCACCAGTTGTCTTTTATACCTTGAGATTTTTTTGCGCCTTCGCGATTAAATCCATAAAACGCATCGGTAAAATCAGCAAAATATTGAGGACGTTTTGTAGCGGTACCTTCACGGATTTCATCAAATACAGACATAGGTATGCCTTCCGGATTTTCGTCAGTTTGTGCCATGATTGGAGTAACTGCACTTATTAAAACCGCTTTTGCCACTCTGCCTTTCCCGTATTTATTTACATAACGAATTACTTCGCCACCGCCAGTAGAGTGACCGATATGAATAGCATCTTTTAAGTCTAAAAATGCTGTTAATTCTGCAACGTCTGCAGCATAAGTATCCATATCATTTCCAGTAGCAGTTTGTGTAGACCTGCCGTGACCTCTGCGGTCGTGAGCAATTACCCTGTAACCTTCATTTAAGAAAAACATCATTTGTGCATCCCAATCATCGCTACTTAATGGCCAGCCATGATGAAAAACTATTGGTTGTCCTGTTCCCCAATCTTTGTAATAAATTTCTGTTCCGTCTTTTAATTTTAATGAGCTCATGATTTAAGGTTTTAAGTGATGATTGAATGTTTTTTGTTTAGCAAACAACGATGATTTCCCTTGTTTACCTAACAAAAATAGGTTTCAAAAATTAACAAAGATTTGATGTATGATAAGAAATCGTTAACTTTTTACAATACAGGTAAATAAAATTCACCACCTAAGGGACCTAGTAAGGCTAAGAGGGAAATGATTTACATTTCTCCAGACATTGCAGCTATAAAGTAGTTAGCATATCAGCACCATCTTTTGTTAATAAACCCGATGGCAATGAGCACGTAGGGGTTTACCCCGAAGTAACATTGCTAAGAATTGCTGTTTTTGCTTTTCAAATTTAAACCTTCAGGACCTCTTCCATCTTCCATTTTACGTCTTCCATTACCTCTCAACAGGCTGTTAAAAACTTCTCTCGAAAATTATAATTGCAAGCGTTATATTTACGCATCCCAAATACTTTTATAGCGAATGAGTGAAGAATTAGACCAAAATTTAAACGAAGATGCCTTGCCGGATAATCCGGAGATTAAACATTCGGTTATTCCCATTAACGGACTTTATGAAAACTGGTTTCTCGATTATGCTTCTTATGTAATTCTAGATAGAGCGGTGCCTCACATTCATGATGGTTTAAAACCTGTACAGCGCCGTATCATGCACTCGCTTAAGGAAATGGACGATGGACGTTTTAACAAAGCGGCTAACGTAATTGGGAATACGATGAAATACCATCCGCATGGAGATGCCTCTATTGGCGATGCGATGGTTCAAATTGGCCAGAAAGATTTACTAATCGACTGTCAGGGTAACTGGGGCGACCCAATTACTGGAGATAGCGCTGCAGCGCCACGTTACATTGAAGCTCGGTTGTCAAAATTTGCAAATGATGTTGTTTTTAATGCCGATACAACCATTTGGCAATTAAGTTACGATGGTAGAAATAGTGAGCCAGTAACGCTTCCTGTTAAGTTTCCATTGCTATTGGCGCAGGGAGCTGAGGGGATTGCGGTAGGTTTGGCGACTAAAGTAATGCCCCATAATTTCGTGGAGCTTTTAGATGCTTCGATAGAAATTTTAAAAGGGAATAGAAGTAATATTTTGCCAGATTTCTTTACTGGAGGAATGGCCGATTTTTCTAACTACAACGAAGGAATGCGTGGTGGTAGAATTAGGGTGAGGGCAAAAATTACGGAGAAGGATAAAAAAACTTTGGTAATTACCGAAGTTCCATATAGTACCACAACTGGTTCGGTTATCGACAGTATTTTAGCCGCAAACGATAAGGGCAAAATCAAAATCAAAAAGATTGAAGATAATACTGCCGCTAACGTAGAGATTGTGATTCAGCTGGCACCTGGTATTTCGCCTGATGTAACAATTGATGCTTTGTATGCCTTTACATCTTGCGAAGTTTCAATTTCTCCAAATACTTGTATCATTAAGGATGATAAGCCACATTTTTTAACGGTTAACGATATCCTTGAGCAAAATACAAAACACACTAAGTTTCTCTTAAAGCGAGAATTGGAAATCCGATTGCACGAGTTACAGGAGAAGATTTTCTTCAGTTCGTTGTTAAAGATTTTTATTCAGGAAGGGATGTACAAAAACCCTGAATACGAAAATTCTGCTGATTTTGATGGTGTAGTAACGGTGTTGAATTTATTGTTCGACCCATTTAAACCGTCTTTGTACAGAGAGATTTTACCAGAAGATTTCAAAAAGCTAATCGACAAGCCGATGAGTAGCATTACTCGTTTTGATGTGAAAAAGGCTGATGAGCAGATGAAGGCTTTAGAAGATGAGATTAAAGTGGTTAAGGGTCATTTGCGTCATTTAACTGATTATGCCATTGCCTGGTATCAGAAACTGAAAGATAAATACGGCAAGGGTAGGGAACGTAAAACGGAAATCCGCTTTTTTGATAAGGTGGAGGCAAGTAAAGTGGCCTTGGCAAATGTTAAGTTATACGTCAATCGTGAGGATGGTTTTATTGGAACTGGTTTGCGTAAAGATGAATTTGTTGCCGATTGTTCTGATATTGATGAAATCATTGTTTTCCGCGAAGATGGAAAATGCATTGTAACTAAGGTTGCAGATAAAACTTTTGTAGGCAAAGGAATTATCCACGCTCAGGTATTTAAAAAAGGAGATGAGCGGACGGTTTATAATTTGATTTATAGAGATGGTGCAAGTGGAACGAATTACATTAAACGTTTCTCTGTTTTAGGGGTTACCCGAGATAAAGAATACGACTTAACAAAAGGCACCAAGGGTTCGAAGATTTTATATTTTACTGCCAATCCTAATGGCGAAGCAGAGGTGATTACTGTTCAATTAAAACCTCATTCTAAGTTAAAGAAATTACAATTCGATTTAGATTTTGCAGAAACTGCGATAAAAGGTCGTGCTTCTCAAGGTAATATTGTTTCGAAATATCCGGTTAAAAAAGTGTTGTTAAAGAGCAAAGGTGTTTCTACCTTATCAGGATTAAAGATTTGGTATGATGAATTACTGAAACGCTTAAATGTTGATGG
>SEDG01000230.1 GCA_004295885.1 Pedobacter sp.
AAGGAAAGCCAAGTAAAAATTTCTGGTGTACTTTCTTTAACAGACCTCGACCTTAATTTCAATTCTAAATTAGCGTAAACACTATCGGCCACAGGTTGTAAACGAGCAAAATTTTTAATCCTGACTTCTATGCCGCCCATTTGGTTGGGCTCCCAATTATTTACACTTCTAATGATATTGATATCGCCAATGGCAAAACTCTTGTCGATATTTTCAATGCCTACATTGTAAATTCCTACAATCTTAAACTTCCTTTTTTTAGGCGGGTCTTGAACAAAGTGCATTAAGAAACTATCGCCAATTTTCAGTTTCATTCGCTTTGCTGTATAATCTGAAATTAAAATTTGATTGGCAGAACTATCCCCAAAATCGATAATATTCCCATCTACTAAATGTTTCTTAATGAAACCCCAGTCGTAGGTCTTATCTATTCCTTTAAAATTAATGCCCTCTACCTCGCCATTGGCAGAAATAATAGCAGGTTTGGTGGCAAAAGGATAAAATGAGGCAAGATTTTTATTCCTTTTTAAATAAGAAAGTGTAGAATCATTTGGTACAAAAGGAGATTTTTCAAACGAACCGTTTAAATCAAAACGGTAAATCTGTACATCACCGATAAACCCTCTTACCTTATCCTGTATTTCTGTTTTAAACCCTTTGATAATCGCAATAGAAAGTATCATCACGGCCAAACTGAGCATTACTCCAGCAATTGCAATGCGAACAATTAACTTGCTAAAAGTACGTTCAGATTTTATGGCTATTCGCCCCGCTATGAAATATTCTATATTCAAAATTTGTAATAAATTGTAACTTAGCAAAAGTGCTAATTCGAAATCGATTTAGCGTATATTCTTTTTAAAAACCTTAAGAAATGAAGAAATTATCTTTTCTATTTACCTTGATTTTTAGTATTGTAGTGTTAACTGCTTGCGGACAAAGCCCAAAAACTAAGCTTAATCCTAAAGTACCAAATCCTTACAAAGTTAAGGCCGAAGATATAGACAAGCAAAAAAATAAAGCTTCGAAATTTAGAACTGGGGCAGAACAAACTGAAGTATACTTACCATTACTAAAAGGAAAAAGAATTGGAATGGTGGTTAACCCTACCTCAATTATCGGCAAGCAAACCTCCGTTGATAGTTTAGTGAAAAGAGGAGTAAAAATTGTAAAAATCTTTGGTCCAGAACATGGTTTTAGAGGTGATGCAAGCGCTGGAGTAAGTGTAGACGATGCAGTTGATGCGAAAACTGGCATTAAAGCAATTTCTTTATATGGCAAACACAATACACCAACAAAAGAAGACCTAGCCGATGTTGACATCATGATTTTCGACATACAGGATGTTGGCGTTCGTTTTTACACTTACATTAACACTTTGCAGCGTGTAATGGAAGCTTGCGCTCGTGATGGTAAAGAGGTTATGATTTTAGACCGTCCAAATCCAAACGGTTTTTATATTGATGGCCCAGTTTTAGACCCAAAGTATAAATCGGGTATTGGTTTACAACCTATTCCTATTGTTCACGGCTTAACAGTTGGCGAATATGCCCAAATGCTAAACGGCGAAGGTTGGTTAAAGGACAAATTAAAATGCAAAATCACAGTAATTAAAAATGCTGGTTATACCCATGATATGCCTTATGTATTGCCGGTAAATCCATCACCAAACTTAAATACGCCACAGTCAATTTTACTTTATCCGACTACCTGCCTTTTTGAAGGAACTTATTTAAATCATGGTCGTGGAACCATGTATCCATTTACCATTGTTGGTGCTCCTTACCTAAAAGGAAAATTTGATTTCTCGTTTACTCCAAAGAGCATTAAAGGAATGAGTGAAACACCATTGTTTATGAATGAAGTTTGTTATGGTTTAGATTTAAGAAATTACGATACTGAAAACTTTAGGAAGACTAAAATGTTAAACCTAAGCTGGATATTAGAACTCTACAAAGCCTCGCCTCGCAAAGCGGATTTTTTTAACAATAAACTAAGCGCTGAAGTGGGTACAATCGAAGCTCGTATTGGTGTAGGAGAATTTAGACAGCAAATTATAGATGGAAAATCTGAAAGAGAAATCCGTGCTAGCTGGGAACCAGGATTGAGTAAATATAAGTTAATGCGTAAAAAATATTTGCTTTATCCATAATCAGTTGTTTCCTAGAATGTAGTGTGAATCTGATTGTGAATTTTGAACCATATAAGAAATGTAAGTTCATTTAAGCTTTCAGCTTATAATTTCTTAAATGCCGTATATGGTTCATTAAAAAATTATCATTATGAACAACGAAGCAAAAAAGAAAAACGAAAAAGCATCGAGCAATTTTTTAGAACCGCAGCCAAAAGGGAAAGTGGATAAAGGAGACAAGGTTGTCAAAAAAACAGAAGACAAAGTTTATAAAAAAGATGTCGCAATGGCTAAAACTAAGAACCCTGCTAAACAAAAAGAGAGCAGTGAGCAACCAGTCCACTCGGTAAAGGCTAATTAATGGCTAATAGAACAAAAATTGTAATTGCAGGCATTGGTGGTGTGGGTGGATATTTTGGCGGGCTCCTGGCGAGGACCTACGCGGGTATGGACAAAGTTGAAATTTATTTTATTGCTCGTGGAGAACATTTACGCCAAATTAAAAAACATGGTTTAAGGGTAATAAAAGGTGATACTGAATTTCTTGCTATACCATATTTAGCTACTGCCGATCCATGGCAAGTTGGCATAGCAGATTATATTTTAATCTGCACGAAGAGCTACGATTTGAACGATATTTTAGCAGAACTTAAGCCTTGCATAGACGATCATACCGTAATTATATCGTTATTGAACGGAGTTGAATCGGTTGAACTGATAAGAGAAAAGTTCCCAAAAAATCGTGTACCTGCGGGTTTTGCCTATATAGTTGCTGCCATAAGGGAACCTGGCATAATTGAAAATCTTGGCAACAGACAAGAAATGTTATTCGGATTAGATGGTGCAAGGAGTGAAGAATTAGTAAAGTTGGAAGACTTGTTAAACTCTGCGGGAATAGAAGCCACTTATTCACAGGAAATTTCAAAACTTGTTTGGGAAAAATTCATTTTTCTTTCGTGCATTGCCACTGCAACTTCTTATTATCAAAAAACCGTCGGGCAATTGCTTGAACACCATAAAGAATATCTTCAAAATCTAATTTCTGAGGTAAAAACAATAGCAATCAAAAAAAACATTGCTATAGACGAGCAAATTATAGCAAAAGCTATGACGCATTATGAAGACCTACCCTACACTACAACCTCATCAATGCAAAGGGATTTTGAGCAAAAAAAGAACCGAACGGAGCTTAATTCGATAACAGGATATGTAGTTAACGAAGCAAAAAAAATAAACATCGAAACCCCTTATTTTGAAAATGCCTACTTAGCGTTATTGAAACGATAACTACTTATTAACTTTTGCCTTAACCTGTTTTAAGAACCGCAATAAAATCTTTTCGTCATTTTGCATAGCTGTTGTGCTATTGGGTTTTTCTGTATTTATTTTCTTTAGGTATTTATTCAAACCATCTTCTTCGTAAACAGATAACAACATCGGATAAACATAAGAGCTTTTACAAACAGCTCTCGTGTTACCTAATTTACTTGCTACACAATCTAAAACCTGTACTACAGCCTTCTTTTTAGGCATCTCGGGCGTAGCAATTGTGCACTTTGCTAATTGTCTTAAGGCCTCCAGCGTACCACCCCAAGTTCTAAAATCCTTGGCTGTGAAATCGCCGCCTGTAATTTCTCTTATATAATTGTTAATCATTCCCGAATCCACAGACTTGTGTTCCTTGCCCGTTGTGTAAAACTGAAACAGCTCCTGTCCTGGAATATCTTTACATTTTTTTACCAATTGAGCCAAGGTCTTATCATTCAATTGTACTTCTTGCTTAACACCTTTTTTACCCACGAAACTTAAAGTAGATTTACTTCCATTTTCTTTAAAGTGATTGTCCTTTAGGGTACTTAGTCCATAACTGCCATAAGTTTTCTTATAGCTTTCGTTGCCAATCCTAATCAAGGTTTTTTGCATTACTTGCAAGCAAATAGCCAGCACTTTTCGCTCATCAAAATCTTTTCTTCTTAAATCTTTGGCAATTTGTTTTCGAGCGTTTGTTAAGGCATTGCCAAATTCTAAAAGTCTAAAGTATTTATGGTCAGACCTTCTCGCTGTCCAATCTGGATGATAACGATATTGTTTTCTTCCCGCTGCATCCACGCCAATAGCCTGCAAATAACCGTTTTTCTTCGGCGAAATCCACACTTCCGTCCAAGCAGGAGGCAAAACCAACTTTTTAATTCTTTCTAAATCTTTTTCATTCTTTATACGTTCTCCATTTTTATCTACATAATAGAAACTTCCAGGTTTCCCCTTCCTATAAATACCTGGTTGTTTAGGGTGTACATAAACTAAGCTACTAGCATCAATCACTTCGGAAGTTGGAACCATAGATTAAGGGAAAATATGAGTGAAATTTTTAGTTATTTTGTTGAGTAAAACAATAGTTGCTGACCGCCAAGGTTTTCTTGGCAG
>SEDG01000951.1 GCA_004295885.1 Pedobacter sp.
GGATCGAACCGGCGACACATGGATTTTCAGTCCATTGCTCTACCGACTGAGCTACCGTACCTACTTCCCGTTTGGGATTGCAAATGTAGTGTCTTTTTTCGAAAGCTAAAACATTTTTTTAATTTTCTTTTCTTTAAGCACCATTTAAAGAACTGTCACACTATAAATCAGCGATTTACAAGCTTAAAAAAAATTCATTTAATCAATATCTATTCTAAATTTTAATTTTATGCATGCATAGTAATATATTTTATAATTAAATCTTTTAACTTAGCTACATCATTGCAAATAAAATGGCATCACAAATTATCTTTATCCTTATTACCCTAGCAGGAATTGGCTTATTTAGCTTTAATGCTCGCAAAGTTATCCGTAATATCAAAATTGGTAGGCCAGCTAACCGTAATGATCAACCCGCCAAAAGGTTAATGACCATGCTCAAGGTTGCCTTCGGTCAGACTAAAATGGCCGCTAGACCTATTCCTTTTTTACTGCACTTGGTAGTTTACCTAGGTTTTGTAATCATCAATTTAGAAGTTTTAGAAATCATGATAGATGGCATCTTTGGAACTCATCGAGTTTTTGCTGGTTTAGGTGGCTTTTATGATTTCTTGATTGGCTCATTTGAGTTTCTGGCTTTAGGAGTGTGGTTGGCTTGTGCGATTTTTTTGATCCGCAGAAATGTTTTGAAGTTGAAACGTTTCAGTGGTGTAGAAATGAAAGCTTGGCCGAAGTCTGATGCCAACTACATCCTCATTACAGAGATTTTATTGATGTCTGCATTTTTATTGATGAATGCATCAGATGTCAAACTACAGGCTTTAAACGAAGGTCATTACATTAGTGCTGGTGCATTTCCGGTAAGTGCTTACCTACAACGATTTAACATGGATTAATTTAATGAACGCCTACACTTGCACAGAGTGCGGCAGGTGTACTTCCGTTTGTCCGGCAAATATAACTGGGAAGTTATTATCGCCCCGCAAAATCATGATGGATACGCGAGACAGAATGGAAGAAGTCGGCAAAAACATAGATAAACATGGAGCCGACCATCAAGATGGAAAAGCCTTGTTAGATGATTATATCACTCGTGAGGAAATTTGGGCTTGTACTAGCTGTAATGCTTGTACAGAGGCTTGTCCGATTAACATAGACCCTTTGGCTATCATTGTAGATTTAAGAAGATATGCGGTTATGGAAGAATCTATTGCCCCAGGAAGCATCAATGCGATGTTAGGTAACGTCGAGAACAATGGCGCTCCTTGGAAATATTCTCCAGCAGACAGGTTAAATTGGGCGCAAGAAAGTTAACAGTTTTCAGCTTACAGTTACAAAACGATTAAGTAAGCTTGGTCTAAATACTAAGTACTATATACTAAATACTTAAAAATGGAATT
>SEDG01000231.1 GCA_004295885.1 Pedobacter sp.
GAACACGATGCCTGTGGTATCGGTTTCGTTGCCCATGTAAAAGGTCGTAAATCGCACCAAATAATTTCAGATGCCATTACCATTCTCGAAAACCTAGATCACCGTGGCGCTTGTGGCGCTGAACCAAATACGGGCGATGGAGCAGGGATTATGATTCAAGTTCCGCATGAGTTTTTATTCGACGAATGTTTAAGAACGGGCTTTAGCCTGCCTGCTTATGGAGATTATGGCGTGGGTCAGCTTTTTTTACCTAAAGAAATACGTGCGAGAGAAGAATGCCGTGAGATTATTTATCGTACTGCCGAAAAACTAGGGTTAGAAGTTTTAGGTTTCAGAAAAGTACAGGTAGATACTACTGATATTGGTAACATGGCGCTTTCTGTTGAACCAGAAATTGAACAAGTATTTGTTGCCAGACCTTATGACATTGCAGAAGGCGCAGATTTTGAGCGTAAACTTTTCGTCCTTAAAACCTATTTAACCAAAACGATTTACAACACTGTTGATGGCAGTAAAGAGAATTTCTATATTGTATCTTTCTCTTCACGTACCATTATATATAAAGGTCAGCTTACTTCTTTACAGGTAAGGACTTATTTTACCGAACTAAGTGATAAACGTATGGTTTCTGCGTTTGGCTTGGTTCACTCACGTTTTGCGACCAATACTTTCCCGTCTTGGAGACTAGCACAACCATTTAGATACATCGCCCACAATGGCGAGATCAATACGTTGCAAGGTAACTTAAACTGGTTTAGGTCTAGCGTTAAATCTTTTGCCTCACCATATTTTACACCAGAAGAGTTAAACATGATTCTTCCAGTAATTGATGAGACACAATCAGATTCTGGGTGTTTAGATAACGTAGTTGAACTTCTACTACATGCTGGTCGTTCATTACCTCACGTTTTAATGATGTTAATTCCTGAAGCTTGGGATGGTAATGATGACATGGATCCGATTAAAAAGGCTTTCTATCAATTCCACGCTTCGTTAATGGAGCCATGGGATGGTCCAGCTGCCATTGCCTTTACTGATGGTCGTTTAATTGGTGCTACCTTAGATCGTAATGGCTTACGTCCGTCTCGTTATGTGCTAACTAGCGATGATAGGGTAATCATGGCTTCAGAATCTGGTGCTTTAGCCATTGATCAAAGTACGGTTATTGAAAAAGGCAGATTAACACCAGGTAAAATGTTTGTTGTAGACATGCAACAAGGCAGAATTATCAGTGATCAAGAGATCAAGCAACAAGTTTGTGGTCGCCGTCCATATGCAGATTGGATTAATCAATATCAAATTAAATTAGAAGAATTGCCAGAACCAAGGGTGATGTTTACCAACTTGGCCGAAGATTCTATCTTTAAATATCAACAAGTTTTTGGTTATAGCAGGGAAGATATCGATTTGTTGTTAAAGCCAATGGCGATTGAAGGTAAAGAAGCAATTGGTTCGATGGGTACAGATACGCCTTTAGCTATTTTATCTAAACGTCCTCAACATTTATCTTCTTATTTTAAACAGTTGTTTGCTCAGGTTACTAATCCACCCATTGATCCAATTCGTGAAAAGGTAGTCATGTCCTTAGCAGGATTCATGGGTAACAATGGTAACTTATTGGAAGAAAACCAAATGCAGTGTCACTGTGTGGGTATCAAACATCCAATATTAACCAACTTAGAGCTAGAAAAACTACGTAGTATAGATACAGGATTGTTCCAATCTAAAACACTTCAAATGTATTTTAGAGCTGATGGCAAACCTGGAGCAATGCAAAAAGCTTTAGATCGTTTATGTCGTTATGCGGTAGATGCGGTTGAAGATGGTTTCCAAGTAATTGTTCTTTCAGATAGAGCAATCGACTCTGAACATGCTGCAATTCCATCATTGTTAGCAGTTTCTTCAGTACACCATCATTTAATCAGAAAAGGATATCGTGGTGCAGTTGGTATTGTGGTAGAGGCGGGTGATGTCTGGGAAGTTCACCACTTTGCAACCTTAATTGGTTTTGGGGCAACAGCAGTTAACCCATATCTAGCTTTAGAAACCATCAGGAGATTTGATGTGGAGAGTGGCTTAAGTCAGGAAAAATTAATTTCGAATTATATCTACGCTACAAATAATGGTTTATTAAAGATTTTCTCTAAAATGGGAATTTCTACTTTGCAATCTTACCATGGTGCACAGATATTTGAAATTTTAGGTATTAACCAACAAGTAGTTAACACGCATTTCACAGGTGCTGTTTCTCGTATCGGCGGATTAGGATTAGATGAAATTGCTCACGAAACGTTAATTAAACATCGTCGTAGTTTCGGACCAAAAACACAAGCAGAACCAATTTTAGCTGCTGGCGGAACCTATAAATGGAGAAGACGAGGAGAAAAACATTTGTTTAATCCAGAAACCATTCACTTGTTGCAAAACGCAACGAGAAGAAATGATTTCGCCACTTTCAAAAGATATTCTAAGTTAATTAATGAGCAAACTGCTCAAGCATATACTATTCGTGGCTTATTGGAATTTGATTATTCTCGCCCTGCGATAGGATTAGACGAGGTAGAATCTACTGAATCTATCTTAAAAAGATTTGCAACAGGCGCCATGTCATTTGGGTCAATTTCTCATGAGGCACACTCAACTTTAGCAATTGCCATGAACCGCATCGGCGGAAAAAGTAATACTGGAGAAGGTGGTGAAGACGAAATGCGTTATGTAAAAATGGCAAACGGCGATTCGATGCGTTCGGCCATTAAACAAATTGCTTCTGCTCGTTTTGGCGTAACCAGTTATTATTTAACCAATGCTGATGAGTTACAGATTAAAATGGCTCAAGGTGCAAAACCAGGAGAAGGTGGTCAGCTACCTGGCCACAAAGTGGATGATTGGATTGCAAAAGTTCGTCACGCAACACCGGGAGTAGGTTTAATCTCGCCTCCACCACACCATGACATTTATTCTATTGAGGATTTAGCACAGCTGATTTTCGATTTGAAAAATGCGAACAGAGCTGCTAGAATTAACGTGAAGTTGGTTTCTAAAGCCGGTGTGGGTACCATTGCTGCCGGAGTAGCAAAAGCACATGCTGATGTAATTTTAGTATCTGGTTATGATGGAGGAACTGGTGCGTCGCCTTTAACTTCAATTCAACATGCAGGTTTGCCATGGGAATTAGGTTTAGCAGAAGCGCATCAAACTTTGGTAAAAAACAGATTAAGAAGTAGAGTAGTTGTACAAACTGACGGTCAATTAAAAACTGGTCGCGATATTGCCATTGCTGCTTTATTAGGAGCAGAAGAATGGGGAGTAGCCACTGCAGCTTTAGTAACTGCTGGTTGTATCATGATGCGTAAATGCCATTTAAATACTTGTCCGGTTGGTGTGGCAACACAAGATCCTGAATTAAGAAAGTTATTTACTGGCGATGCCGATCACGTAGTTAATCTATTCCATTTCTTGGCGGAAGAATTACGTGAGATCATGGCCGAATTAGGTTTCAGAACTATCAATGAAATGGTTGGTCAATCTCAAGTATTAAAAGTAAGAGACTTTAGTGAAGATGATTGGAAGTTGAAACATATCGATTTAACACCAATCTTATATAAGGAACCTTCAAATGGTCTGCCATTAACTCAAACCGAATTCCAAGATCACGGCTTGGATAATGTGTTAGATCATCAATTGATTGAAAAAGCACAAGCAGCCATTTTAAATAACGAGCCTGTTTTTGCCAACTTTGAAGTTAAAAATACAGATAGAGCATTAGGAACGATGTTATCTAACGAAGTTTCTAAAGTTCATAAAGGTGCTGGATTGCCAGCGGATACTATCAACTTTAAATTCCACGGTTCTGCCGGACAAAGTTTTGGTGCTTTTGCTGCCAAAGGTTTAACCTTATCGTTAGAAGGAGAAGGAAATGATTATGTAGGTAAAGGTTTATCAGGCGCTAAACTGGTAATTTATCCTTTCGGCGACATTACTTATGTACCAGAACAGAATATCATTATTGGTAACGTAGCACTTTATGGAGCAACGTCTGGAGAGTTATATGTAAGAGGTAAAGCAGGTGAACGTTTTGCTGTACGTAACTCAGGTGCAACTGCAGTAGTTGAAGGTGTTGGAGATCACGGTTGTGAATACATGACAGGCGGTGAGGTATTGGTTTTAGGAGATACTGGAAGTAATTTCGCCGCCGGTATGAGTGGTGGTATTGCTTGGATTTACGATGTAAGCAAAACCTTTGCTAACAAATGTAACCCAGAAATGGTTGATTTAGATCCACTACAAGCAGAGGATGAAGAAAGAATCCAGACTTTACTTAAAAATCATATCAGATTAACTAGCAGTAGAGTTGCAGAATTTATTTTAAGTGATTGGGAAACACAATCTGCACATTTCGTTAAAGTTTTCCCTAAAGAATACAAAGCAGTTTTATTACAACGTCAACAAGTTAAAATCAA
>SEDG01000232.1 GCA_004295885.1 Pedobacter sp.
AGAATTCTCTAATATCGAATTGCCTAATGAGTTGCAATGGGCAGAAAGGAATAATATCGAACAACAGCACTTTTAATTATTAAAGGCGATTAATTGTTTAAAAATTGTTTTTTCACTATCTTCATTCTATGAAAAGATTAACAATTTTAACCTTGTTAATCATCCCTTTTCTATTGTGTACATCTTGGGGCTTTTTTGCGCATCGGCGGATTAATCAACTGGCCATCTTTACTTTGCCTGCCGATATGATTAATTTCTATAAAAGTGGCCATAAATACATTACCGAACACGCTGTAGACCCAGACAAACGCAGGTACATTGATACGCTCGAAGCACCTAGACATTACTTGGATGTAGAAAACTACGAAGAAAATATCGACAGCATTCCAGAAAAATTCAATGATGCCTTGGCCAAATATGGACAAAAGAAATTGAACGAAAATGGAATTGTGCCTTGGCAAATTCAACGAACTTATTATAGTTTAGTTAAAGCGTTTAAAACTCACGATTCGCTCAAAATATTGAAATACTCTGCAGAGCTCGGTCATTACATTGGCGATGCTCACGTTCCCTTACACACTACGAATAATCATAACGGCCAATTAACCAATCAAGTTGGCATTCACGCCTTTTGGGAGAGTAGAATTCCAGAATTATTTGCAGGAAACTATAACTTTCTGGTTGGTAAGGCAACTTATATCGAAAACCCGTTGAAAGCAGCTTGGGCAGTCGTAAAGCATTCGCACAGTTTATTAGATAGCGTTTTATTATTGGAAGCAGAGCTGAACAGAACCTTTCCATCCGACCAAAAATATAGCTTTTCTGAAAGGAGTAACGTGGTAATGAAACAATATTCAGAAGCTTATACCAAAGCTTATCAGGATAAAATGAAGGGAATGGTAGAAAAGCAAATGCGTTCTTCAATCATCACCATTGGTTCATTTTGGTTTTCTGCTTGGGTTGATGCTGGTCAGCCAGAATTAAAAAACCTAATTAAAATAGAACCAGACCCAGAAGAAAAGAAATGGAGTGAAGCACAAGAGAATAAATATAAAGAAGGAAAAATTATTGGTAGAGAGAATTAATTATTGTTCGTCATTTCGAAATGAGCCTTTCGCGATTGAGAAATCTGTTAGTTTAAACCATAATGAGCATACAATAACAGATATCTCCCAGCGGTCGATATGACGTTTACTATTTTTCCTCAGTTAACTCTTCTTCAATTTTCAACTGGTTTCTTTGAAAACAAAGATTTTAAAGCACCATAAACAACAGGAACAAAGGTTCCAACAGCAATAATCAATACTAAAATCTCAAAGTTTTTTTCTACGAATGGAATTTTACCTAATAAGAAACCTGCAAATAATAAGCTAGTTATCCAAGCAATGCCACCAACAACGTTATAATAAGTAAACTTACCAAAAGACATTCTTGCTGCTCCTGCAACAAAAGGTGCAATTGTTCTTACTATTGGTAAAAAGCGACTAAATACGATTGCTTTTGCGCCATGTTTCTCAAAATATTCGTGAGATTGATGGTAGTATTTCAATTTGAGAATTTTATTATTTTCCTTAAAAACCCTAATTCCAAAGTACTTCCCTAAATGATAATTTACAGAATTACCCAAAATGGCTGCAGCAATCAAAATAACCAGCATGAACCAAATATTTAATCCAGTTCCCTCTCCTGCAACTAAAGCTCCAACTGCAAACAGCATCGAATCTCCTGGCAAAAATGGCGTAACCACAAATCCAGTTTCTGCGAAAATTATAATGAATAAAATAAGGTAAGTCCAGGTTTTATATTCCTGCATAATTACTTCTAATGTTTCTTTGGTATTAGTAAGTAATTGTAATAGTAAGTCGAAGAATTCCAAGTTTTATAATTTTGCCTCAAAAATAGGAATATGGATTGACAACCACACGAATTTTAAAAATATGATGTTAATTGTAAGTAATTTTATTGATGGTGAGGTTTGAATTTGAGCTTCCGCTGAACCAGAAAGTATAAATTTTACCTGCTTCAATTTGAGCGGTTGGCACTACTTTAACAGTTCCCGTTCCTAAAACAGAAATCCTTAAATCAGCATCTGGGTCTACAGAAAAATAGCCAGAGGCTTCGGCAAAAGGTAACGAGTTAACTAATAATATGGCCCCAGTTAAATTTACATTAATAGCATTTGTAAAATAAGGACTTGCATTAACAAATCTTATTCTAGCTTTTCCAGCGTCTGTTGTACCAAGATTATCTTCTAAAGTTAATACTGAGCCTTTGTTAGTTTTATCTTCTAAATAAAATGAGGTGTAAGAGATTGTTGGAACAAAAACCACCTGCGATTCTGCCTCATCAACACCATTGTTTTGAACTTTTGAAGCCTTTGTACCAGACTCTACCTTAACATACTCACTTCCTTCTCCAAAAGCTAATGCTGTTGCATTAATTTTTGAATTATCTAAATAAAAGTCGACTGCTGTTGAAGTATGTGAAGCGTTTACCATTCTAACTTTAGCTTCTCCTTTTACTTCCTTCTTGCTGATAGTCTCGTCCTTTTTACAAGAAACTAGACACATCATTACTACAAAAAAAGACAGGCATAAATGAGAATTTCTTTGATTTGAAGAAAGTAGCGTTGTTTTCATAAGAAGAGGGTTAGTAATGGCTTATAACAATAATGGCTCGGTCAAAAACCAAGCCATTATTGTTGTAGATTAAGTGTTATTTGTTAAAAGTCTCAGCTCAAGCGCTTGGAAAGGCAACTCAAAACTCTAAACTCCCAACTTATTAGTAACTATTGTTAAGCATTACAGGCATCACCAACATTAAAACATCTTCGTTCTCATCGTTAGTTTGCGGAATTAATAACCCTGCTCTGTTCGGCGTTGATAATTCTAAAGTAACTTCCTCGCCGCTCAAATTGCTTAACATTTCGATTAAGAAACGAGCGTTAAAGCCTATTTCTAAGTCTTCACCTTCATATTGGCAGCTTAAACGTTCGTGAGCTTCGTTGGCAAAATCTAAATCTTCTGAAGAGATATTTAATTCACTTCCGTTGATTTTCAATCGCACTTGATGTGTAGTTTTATTAGCGAAAATTACAACCCTACGTAATGTATTTAAGAATAACGCTCTATCAATTACCAATTTATTAGGATTGTTAGCAGGAATTACTGCTTCGTAATCTGGATAACGCTCATCAATTAAACGACAAACTAAATTGATATTTTCAAACTTGAAAAAAGCACTTGTTGCATTATAATCAACAGAAACATTCACATCTGTACTTGGTAAAGCAGCTTTTAATAAAGTCAATGCTTTTTTAGGCAAAATGAATGAAGAAGCTTTATCAGCTTTGCTATCCATTCTACGGTAACGTACCAATTTATGCGCATCAGTAGCTACAAACGTGATATGTTGAGGAGAAAGTTGGCAATAAACACCTGTCATTGCTGGTCTTAACTCATCATTACTAACTGCAAAAATTGTTTTTGTAATGGCTTCTGTTAAAACCGAAGCCGGCAGATTAACTGAAGATGCATTTTCTACAACAGGAATTTTTGGAAAGTCATCTCCATTTTCTCCACTTAATTTATATTTTCCATCACCTGCACTAATTTCGATTGAAAATGTGCTATCATCAATATTAAATGAAATTGGTTGGTCGGGCAATGTTTTTAGGGTATCTAATAATATTCTAGATGGAACGGCAACTTTACCTTCTTCTTTAGATTCTACAGCCAAAGCAGTTGTCATGCTAGTTTGCAAGTCAGTAGCCGATATAGTTAAGTTTCCGTCTTTAATTTCGAACAAGAAATTTTCTAAAATAGGCAAAACAGTACTGCTGCTAGATGCACCATTAACGGTTTGTAAATGTTTTAATAACGTTGAAGTTGATACTATAAATCTCATAGTTGTATTTAGTCTTGCTCAAAAATATAAAAATTACTTTGCATACTTATGCTTGCGGTAATAATGTTGAAAAATTGCGAAACATATTAACAATAACAGTGGTGCAACTGCATTAATTAGTTGCCATTTTGTTTTTTCGGCTCTTAACTTTGTCCTATCCAGCAACCTAACCTTAATTTGTTTATTACGCAGGGCGATTAAATTGTCGTCATCGGTAAAATAATCTGCTATATTCAACAACAACGCTTTATTTCCATAATTCTGTTGGGTATATCTATCAAATCCCAAGGGGAAAGGTGTATTGTCCGCTTTACTCACTTGATTCAAGAAAACATCGCCATCGCCAATCACAATCATTTTTGTGGGTTTACTTTGGGAAGGAACATTATAATTTTCAGTTATTCCTTCTGGAACTGGGCGATTTAAGAATACAGATTTAAAACTTCCTTCCAGCAGAACCGCAGCAGATTTTGGGACACTTGTATATTCTTTTTGAGCAGGTTGAACAGCCAACATTTGTAGCGAAAGCATTTTAGGTGTTTCGAAAA
>SEDG01000233.1 GCA_004295885.1 Pedobacter sp.
GGCGATAAATATAATTCTGGCTGTTATGTTAAACCTTGCATCGCTGAAGTGAAGAACGACTTTAAAATTGTTCAACATGAAACTTTTGCGCCAATTTTATATTTAATTAAATACAAAGAATTGGATGAAGCCATCGCTTTGCAAAATGGTGTGCCACAAGGTTTATCCTCAGCAATTATGACTTTAAATTTGAGGGAAGCAGAGCAATTTTTGTCTGCTGGCGGCTCTGATTGTGGTATAGCAAATGTAAATATAGGTACATCTGGCGCCGAAATTGGTGGTGCCTTTGGCGGAGAAAAAGAAACAGGTGGCGGTAGAGAAAGTGGTTCTGATGCTTGGAAAGCTTACATGCGCAGACAAACCAATACCATAAATTATGCGAATACTTTGCCGTTAGCTCAAGGAATTAAGTTTGATTTGTAACCTAAATCCTAACGGAGAATGTGCTATACTACAAAAAAAAGTGCCGATATAATGTCGGCACTCTTTTTTTTAGATATATGATGGAGTAATTATTTTCTCTTCTGCTCAGCTTACTTCGCTAAATCGACATCTTCAATAACCAAATTTTCTAAAGTTTGTTTTGCAGGTTTTGCTTTTGCAATAATTGTTGCTGTAGAATTTACACTTGAAGTTTCAGCCATAAAAGAACCCATATTTAATTTGGCTTGTGCACTTAACACTGCATAGTGGTCGGTGGTTGAACCAGCTAATTTTAAACTTGCATTATCTTTTACTGAAGTATATAAACTAATTGTTGATGCATTTATATCCGCAGTTGCGTTACCGCTTAATTTAACAGCTAAACTTAAGAAATTGATTTTGCCATAAGTTTTTACTTGTGCGTTATCGCCAGCTTCGATAGATGAAAGCTCACGAACGTAAACTACTACCGATAAAGTTTCATTTTGAAAAGAACTGATGCGTAATACACCATCTTGTTGTTGCACCAAAGCATTTTTAGAATAGTAGCTGTCGTAAACTTTTACGCTTTCAACTGGCGATTGAACGAGGATAACTTCAACGTTTCCTTTTACTTCAATCTTACTGATATTTTTTACCTGAGTTAATACAGTAACGTTGTTGTTTTTTACATCTGTAGATGCGAATGCAGAACTTGACAATACTACTAGTGTTAATGCTGCTGCGAATAATGTTTTGATAGAAGTTTTCATAACTTTAATATTTTATGTGATTGTTAATCTGTTATTTATAATTTGTTTTTTCTGCAAGCCCTTGCTGGCAGGTTTCGTAAATAAGACGACGATAAGGGCAAAAGGTTGCAGGAGATATTGGCCTTTTAGACCATGAGTAAGTAACTCACGACGAACGGCTGTAATTTTTCGACGAACAGGGGAAGATTTTTTACAGAAAACTACAAATCCGCTGACACTTATTAAAAATTGAGTCTCAAATGCCTCAAACAAAAATAGATGTTGTAACAAATGTTATTTAGATTTTTTGGCTTTAAAAATTTGATTAGAGAACTTTTTACTGTAAGTTTAGAATTTTTTAGATGCTTATCTTTTCTTTCTTTTAGCCCTTGACCAATGTTACGCGTAAATAGTTCCAGCCCCTGCAAAATCGTATATTCCTTATGTAAGCATGAGTTTCTCGGCTATTTAATTGAGCCGCATATTGTGCAACTTAATCCGCAGGGCGATTTTTCTTTAACCTACCAACGCTTATTTACACACACTGCTAAAGAATTTGCCAAACATTTAACAGATATTGATTTTAAGCTCATCAAGATTTTAGATGAAACGGAACAAGATTACATCATTAAAAAGTATCATAAAAAAGCCATTAGACCTTTTGAGTTTTTCAGCAAGTTCTACGATGATAAATTCTATGAAAGCGTTAGGCCAAAAATTGAAAAGAAACTGGCTGAAGTTCTAGAAATCCTCAAGGTAAAAGATGGCTTATATTTAATGGATAAAGATGGTTGGCCCGCAGAGCGAAAAATTGACTTAGCGACAGAGCCTGCCACAGTACTTTTTCATTTTAGAAGAAGTGAAACTGAAACTAGGTATTTTCCAACTATTAAATATCAAGGTTTACGCATCGATTTTATGTTTAAAGATGCGCAGGTTGTTTGCAATCATCCTGCTTGGATGTTATTAAATGATGTCCTTTATTTTTTTGAAGGTGAAATAGAAGGAAAGAAGTTTGTTCCCTTTTTAAACAAACGATACATCGCCATACCAAAAGCTACTGAAGAAACTTATTTCGAAAAATTTGTAGCACCGCTGATAGAAAAACATCACGTTTATGCTGAAGGTTTTGAGATTAGAACGGAGAAGCACGAAGCTACACCAGTTATTAAAGTTATTTATGTTGATGGTGGAGTTTCTCAAATTCAGCTTTACTTTAAATATGGACAATATGCTTTTGCAATGGGCAACGAAAATAAAGTTACCGTTCGCCTAAGTAAGGATGAAGACAATTATACCTTCACCCGTATCAAAAGAAATAGCGATTGGGAAAAATCGAAATATGCCTTTTTGCAAAGTTTGGGCTTAAAGAAAATTTCTGCCCTGTTTCATCATTTGGAGTTGCCAAACTTGAGTGAAAATGATAATCCATCTTATGCCATTATAACTTGGGTAAACGAACATATTGAGACTTTGCAAGCGCAAGGTTTTGAAATTGAACAGGCAAGTAGTGGCAAACGTTTTGTGTTTGGCGCCAATAAAATTGATTTCGAAATTACTGCCGATAATGATTGGTTTGATATTAATGCCATCGTTTATTTCGGGATTCACCCTATTCCATTTATCGCTTTAAAACAACATATACTTCATAAAAAAAGAGAGTTTATTTTGCCAGATGGCGATATTGCTATTATTCCAGAAAAGTGGTTCACGCAATACAGTAGCATCTTCAGCTTGGCTGATGGAACTAAAAACCTGAAGTTAAAGAAACATCACATTGGTTTAATTAACGATTTGGCAGAAGATAGCCTGGCCAATGTTACGCTTGACAGAAAACTGCAAAGGTTAAACGATTTCGAAGATATTGCCGATACCGCTATGCCTGTGAACTTTAAAGGAGATTTACGCCATTACCAAAAAGCGGGTTACAATTGGTTTAGCTTTTTACGTGAGTATAACTTTGGTGGTTGTTTGGCAGACGACATGGGTTTGGGTAAAACCATTCAGACTTTGGCCATGTTGCAGAAATTAAAGGAAGAGGACGAGCAAAATGCAACGCACAGCACTTCGTTAATCATCATGCCAACCTCACTGATTTATAATTGGCTTAACGAAGCGAAAAAATTTACTCCAAAACTTAAGATTCACGCTCATACAGGAACTTTCAGAAATAAAGACATTAGTCTTTTTGATAAATACGATTTGGTAATTACCACTTATGGAATTACTCGTGTCGATTCAGAATTGATAAGTAAATTCTACTTTAATTATATCATTCTTGATGAAAGTCAGAATATAAAAAACCCATCTTCTAAGTCTTTCAAGGCAGTAAGAATGCTTAAATCGAGGCACAAATTGGTTCTGAGTGGTACGCCTGTAGAAAACTCGGTTGGCGATTTATGGACGCAACTAACCTTCTTAAATCCGGGCTTATTGGGCACACAATCTTTTTTTAATGAAGAGTATGTGCAAGCGATAGAGAAACGCAAAGACGAAGAAAAGGCAAAAAAACTACAAGCCATTATCAAGCCTTTTGTTTTACGTAGAACGAAGGAACAAGTTGCTGCAGAACTTCCTCCAAAAACAGAGCAAATTTATTATTGCGACATGAGTGAGGACCAAGCCGCAGAATATGAAAAAATTAAATCGGCTTACCGAAATGACTTGCTGAAAGACATGGAAACTGGCGGTTTGGCAAAAAAACAAGTGCAACTACTGCAAGGATTAACAGCGCTAAGGCAATTGGCAAATCACCCTGTGATGATAGATGAAAACTATACATCTGACTCAGGGAAATTTGAAAACGTAATGCACACTTTAGATAACGTTTTAAAAGGTGGTCATAAGGTTTTAATTTTCTCTCAATTCGTAAAACACTTAAGCATATTTAGAGACTGTTTTGATCACCAACAAATACCTTATGCCTATTTAGATGGTGGCACAAAAAACAGAGGAGAAATTGTTGCAGAGTTTCAAGAGAACAAGGATTTGAAAGTGTTCTTAATTTCGATAAAAGCTGGCGGGGTTGGTTTAAACTTAACCCAAGCAGATTATGTGTTTATTTTAGACCCTTGGTGGAACCCTGCAGTTGAGCAACAAGCCATAGACAGAACACATAGAATTGGGCAAGATAAGAAGGTTTTTATTTATAAATTCATCTCAAAAGATACCGTTGAGGAGAAAATTTTAGCGCTACAAAGACGCAAAAAATCTTTGGCAAATTCGTTAATTACTACTGAAGAAAGTTTCTTCAAATCGTTAAGTAAAGACGATATTAGAGAGTTGTTGAATTAATGTAATTTATGCCAAGGTAGCATCTGGAAAGCCAGCCGTAGTAAAGTGGGTTTCACCAATCAGATATAAGATTAAGGGCGAACAGATTGATTACCTGATTAAAGATGCAGAAGCTATTTTTACCCAAATATCAGAATTAACCACTTTGGAGATTAAAAAAGCTGCCAATGATGAAGAGGCAAATTTTATTATAGAACTTGTAAAAGACGAAACCACTAAAGATCTGAATTTCGGCAGCTTCAAATACATGGGAAATTACGTCCCCACAATTAACGAAAAATCAGAGATGGAGAAGACAGAAAACAAATTTGTAGTTTTTGGCGCTTTAACCAAAATTGATCAACGATATTATTTTATTAGAATGATCTTAAAATCTATGGGCTTTTCTAAATATACGTACGAATCTGAATCCAGCATTTTCTTTGCAAGAACCAATAACACGCTGAAGATTGGCAAATCAGATGCGAAAATCATCAAGGTTTTTTATACCAAAGAAATAAAACCTGGGATGACAAAAGACCAGGTTGATCATCTCTTTGGCCTTAATTAATTACGTTATGCTTAGAAAATCTTCGCTGTTTTGCTTCGCCCTATTCATCACATTTTCGGCTACTGCTCAAAAATTAACACCTGAGGAAAAAACCGTGTTTAATGAGGTTGTGTTTAAACGAAGAAAAGCGGGTGAATATGAAACATTATCCAAATGGGTGGTTCCTGTTAGATATAAGATTTATGGTGACACCTCACTTT
>SEDG01000234.1 GCA_004295885.1 Pedobacter sp.
ATGGTAGAAAACACTTCTTATATGTTTGTAACAGGGCCCAATGTGGTTAAAACTGTTACTCATGAAGAAGTTAGCTCTGAAGAATTGGGTGGAGCAGTTACACATGCCACAAAATCTGGAGTTACACATTTTGCTTGTGCTAACGAATTGGAAGCGATTAGCCATATGAAAAAATTATTGAGCTATATGCCTCAAAATTGCGAGGAAACACCAGCAAGTTTGGAATACGAAATTGCGGATGAAAATCGTCCTGCGTTAAATGAATTACTACCACAAAACGCCACACAACCTTATGATGTTCGCGAAATTATCTCAGCGGTTGTTGACAGCGATAGTTTTTTGGAAGTGCACAAAGATTACGCAGAAAACATAGTAGTTGGTTTTGCTCGATTGGCAGGTAAAAGCTTAGGCATTGTGGCCAATCAGCCTGCATATCTAGCTGGAGTTTTAGACAGCAATTCTTCAACTAAAGCTGCTCGTTTTGTGCGCTTCTGCGATTGCTTTAACATTCCACTTTTAGTATTGGAAGATGTACCAGGCTTTTTGCCTGGTACTGATCAAGAATGGAATGGCATTATCACAAATGGCGCAAAATTATTGTATGCATTTAGCGAAGCAACTGTTCCTCGTATAACAGTGATAACTCGAAAAGCTTATGGCGGTGCTTATGATGTAATGAACAGCAAACACATCGGCGCAGATATGAACTACGCGTGGCCTACAGCCGAAATTGCTGTTATGGGTGCAAAAGGTGCGGCAGAAATTATTTTTAAAAGAGAAATTACTGCTGCCGAAAATCCTCAAGAGAAATGGATTGAGAAGGAGAAATTGTATTCAGATATTTTTGCAAACCCGTATCGTGCTGCCGAACGTGGCTTTGTTGATGAAGTTATTGAACCCTCTCAAACTCGTATAAAACTGATAAAAGCTTTTAGAATGCTTGAAAATAAAGTGGTAAATAACCCTAGAAAAAAACATGGCAACATTCCGCTTTAACGGAAAAAGGAAGATGTTTGTTTTTTTTAATCTTCCATTTTACATAATTAATAAAAATCTAACCCTCTCCATCTATGGCTATAATAAAAACATTTCGATTCTTATTAATTTTTATCATCCTCTTAACAACTAATTTTGTAAAGGCACAAGACACAACCATTACCAAACAAACAGTAGAGGTTGTTTCGTTAAATAAAATTAAAGCATACCTTGTTGGGTTTGGACTTGAAAGGGAACAGAAAATCACGGAATTAGCGGTTGTTTATTTTGGAGCATCAATTGAATCTATTGTTCCATTTTTTCCGAGAAACCCAAGTGGAAGTGATGCACTTAGATTTGAATATAATATAAACATTGCACCTGTAGTAGTTATTGGATTTAAAAAATACTATAATCTTAAGCGTAGAGAAAACTTGGTAAAAACTACCTTAAACAACAGTGCGAGCTTTGTAGGTTTCGAATATAATTTAGTTACCCCGATGCTGATAAATACTAGATACAAAACAAAGTATGTTAATTCAATATCACCCATTTGGGGATTTCAAAAAAGCGTCAGTACATTTGCAAATTTAGAACTTACAATTGGCCCATCGCTTCAAACTGATTTTAATAATACACGTATCTCGGGTTTTGCCAGATTTGGATTAAACTTTTTACTTTAATGGCTGTAGTAGAACAAATATTTCCAGCGTTGACTTGGCGCATAAGACACATTGCCATGTATCCAGAACATCCTTATGAATTTGTAAAACTGACAAATGATTTCGATGGTGTTCATTTTGGAATCTATGTAGATTACGAACTAACTGGAGTGGTCTCTTTATTTACACAGGGTGATGTTGGGCAGTTCAGAAAATTAGCAGTTTTACCAGAAGCACAAAACAAGGGCTTAGGTAAACAATTAATGGAATATCTCATCGACTTTTGTAAAGTGCAAAAACTGACAAAACTTTGGTGCAATGCAAGGGTAAATGCAAAAGAATTTTATACTAAATTTGGTTTCCACGAAACAGATAAAACTTATACAGCAGATGGTTTTGATTTTGTAATAATGGAATTAACAATTAATTACGAAGACTAACAAAAATCTGTGTAACCACATAAATTATGGCAAAGAAGAAAGAAGAAGAAAACAAAAAAAAACACGTTCCTGTAGTAACTAAAAAATCTATACAATTTTTAGAAAAATATATAAACAATCCGGCTCCAACAGGCTATGAGTGGGAAGGGCAAAAACTTTGGTTAGATTATTTAAAACCATATATAGATGAACATTTTATTGACAATTATGGCACTGCGGTTGGCGTAATCAACCCAAAAGCAGCTTACAAAGTAGTAATTGAGGCACATGCCGATGAAATTTCTTGGTATGTAAATTACATCACCAGCGACGGTTTGATATATGTAATCCGTAATGGCGGTTCCGACCATCAGATTGCACCTTCTAAACGTGTAAACATCCATACCGAAAAAGGTTTAGTTAAAGCAGTATTTGGCTGGCCTGCCATACACACTCGTCACGTCGACAAGGAACAGGCTCCAGAGTTAAAAAACATTTTTTTGGATTGCGGATGTACCACTAAAGATGAAGTTGAAAAATTAGGAATTCACGTTGGTTGTGTAATTACCTACGAAGATGAGTTTATGATTTTAAACGACCGTTATTATGTTGGCAGGGCTCTAGATAATCGCGTAGGTGGTTTTATGATTGCCGAAGTAGCTCGTTTATTAAAAGAAAACAAGAAAAAACTGCCTTTCGGTTTATATATTGTTAACTCAGTACAAGAAGAAATTGGTTTACGCGGTGCAGAAATGATTGCCCAACGCATTAAACCAAATGTGGCAATTATTACCGACGTTACTCACGATACCACAACACCAATGATTAACAAAATTACACAAGGTGATTTATCTGCAGGTAAAGGACCCGTTGTTTCTTATGCGCCAGCCGTACAGACAAACTTGAATAAATTGTTAATTAAAACAGCAGAGAAAAACGAAATTCCTTTCCAGCGTCAAGCTTCTTCACGCTCTACAGGAACAGACACTGATGCATTTGCGTATTCAAATGGCGGTGTTCCATCTGCATTAATTTCGTTGCCCTTGCGTTACATGCACACCACTGTAGAAATGGTGCACAAAGAAGATGTAGATAACGTAATTAGCTTGATTTACGAAAGCTTATTGAACATAAAAGCCGACCAAGATTTTAGAGAATTCTCTTAAAAGGTTAAAGGTTTTAAGGTAAAAGGTTGAGGGTTTCCCCCTCGACCTTTTTTATTGAGTTAAACGTCATTTCGAGAGTCAGTTCTTCACTCCCGAAGCGATTTCATTCCAGAATTTTCTTTTGTGATAAATTTTAGGCTTTCCAATTCGTGCCATGTGTTTAAGTTACTTTACTCGTTAAACGCCAACCAACCTGTGTCTGCTGCACGGTCATTATTTATTAAACCTGATGGGAACGAACACGAATCCCGATTTTACATCGGGAGAAGTAAAGTGGACAGCTGGGCTATCATTGCCGATAAACAAACTGTCCTTCATTTTCTAAACATTAATTTATCAGCCTAACGTTTAAACAAATTAGCTATTTTTACGATTATAAAAAATCTTAAAATGACTAATATCAAAGTTATCGCATTTGATGCCGATGATACTTTATGGGTAAACGAACCCTATTTCAGAGAAGCCGAAGATAAATTTTGCGCTTTATTAGAAGATTATTTGCCCTTACATAGCGTTGCTGCAGAACTGTTTAAAATAGAAATAAGAAATCTTCCTTTATATGGCTACGGCATTAAAGGTTTTATGCTTTCGATGATAGAAACTATTTTAGAAGTAACCGAAGGAACGGCAAGTTTAGAAATGATTAGCAAAGCTATAGAGTTTGGCAAAGAACAACTGAATAAACCAATTGAATTATTAGATGGAGTTGAAACTGTTCTAGAAGCTTTGAAAGGAGATTATCGGTTAGTAGTTGCTACCAAAGGTGATTTATTGGACCAAGAAAGAAAACTACAAAAATCTGGTCTAGAAAAATATTTCCACCATATTGAAATTATGAGCGACAAACAGGAGAAGGATTACCTTAAGCTCTTAAAACATTTAGATTGCAAACCTGAAGATTTTCTGATGATTGGCAATTCCTTAAAATCTGATGTTTTACCAGTTTTAGAAATCGGTGGAAATGCAGTTCACGTTCCATATCACACCACTTGGGCTCACGAAGTTGTAGAAAACAATGTGGCTCACGAAAATTTTTATACGATAACATCGATAGATGAAATTCTAAACATCCTTAAGAAATGAAGCAACTGTTTGATTTTGAAAATTGGGCTAGAAAGGACCACTTTAATTTCTTTAACCAATTTGAAGAACCTTTTTTTGGTGTAGTAATAGATATTGATTGTACTATCGCCTACCATAAATGCAAACAAGAAGGCATTGGTTT
>SEDG01000235.1 GCA_004295885.1 Pedobacter sp.
CTAGCAGCTTTGGCCAAAGAAAAAGGAGTAACATTTACTGCAGAAAGCATTGCGCCAACCATGATGAGTGATGGTTTACTGCATTACAAAACTGTAGATGTGCCAATGGGCGAATTTTGGTTGAATAGCCCAACTCACGATAAGCCAAATGATATGTTAGACGCCATTTCTGGCGCTCACATCTATGGCAAGAACATTATTCAAGCTGAAGCATTTACAACGGTTAGAATGGACTGGAATGAAAGTCCGATGAATATGAAAACCTTGCAAGACAGAAATTATGCTTTAGGGATTAATAAATTAGTATATCACGTTTTTACGCATAATCCTTGGATGGATAGAAAACCTGGGATGACTTTAGATGGGGTAGGCCTGTACTTTCAGCGTGACCAAACTTGGTGGAAAGCCAGCAAAGCTTGGGTAGATTATGCCACAAGAACTCAAAACTTATTGCAACAAGGTAAGCCAGTAGTTGATATCGCAGTATTCACAGGAGAAGAATTACCTCGCCGTTCAGTTTTACCAGATAGATTAGTTTCTACTCTGCCAGGTCTTTTTGGTGCCGACGTGGTAGAAGCTGAAAAGAAACGTTTAGCAAATGTTGGTGAGCCTTTGAGGTCAATCCCAGCTGGGGTTTCTCATTCCGCAAATATGGCCGACCCAGAGAATTGGACAAACCCATTGAGAGGTTATGCTTATGATAGTTTTAACCCCGATGTTTTAAGTACAGCAACCGTAAAAAACGGGGAAGTCGTGTTTGCAAGTGGTGCATCGTATAAAGTTTTGGTTATTCCAGGAGATATGAAGATGAACCCGAATTACCAATATATGAGTTATCAGGTAGTAAAGAAATTGGTAGAGTTAATAAAAGCTGGAGCAAAAATTATTGTTGGAGAAAAACCATTATATCAAATTGGATTAAAGAAAGTTAGTGATGCTGAGTTTAATGGTTTAGTTAATCAGATTTGGGGTGGAAAATTTGAAGAAATCAAAGCTAACTCGACTGATACTAATCCCCCAATGATTGTTAAGCTAATTGGATTAGGGAAAATAATTAAAACACCTTACAATAGAAGGAGTTTTATTGGTTTAGAGCCAGATTTGTATGTGAATGAAAATCCTATGAACAAGGTTTATAGTTATGCTAAAAATATAACTTATGCTCATAGGAAGTCTGAAAATAAAGATATTTACTTTATTTCTAATCAGCTTAATGAAAAAAGGAAGTTAACATTTTCATTTAGAGTAGAAAATAAAATTCCATACCTATACGATGCAATAAGTGATAAAACTATCGTTTTGAAAAGTTGGGCTGCTTTTAATGAAAGAAATCTTTTAAAGATTGATATGGAAGCAAATCAATCTTTATTTGTAATATTTGAAGCTCCAATTGAAGGAAATCCAGTAATTAAAACCTTTGGAAGGGTAAGCAATTCACAAACCTTCAAACCCATTCAAAACCTTTCAACCGATTGGCAAGTAAAGTTCAATCCATCTTATGGCGGTCCATCAACGCCTGTTGAATATAAGACTTTAACCGATTGGACATTAAATGCGGATAGTGCAATCAAGTATTATTCTGGTACAGCAACCTACAGCAAAACATTCAACTACGAAGGCAAAACAACCGATAAAGTTTGGATAGATTTAGGTGCTTTCTCTAGCATCGCTGAAGTAAAAATAAATGGAATTGATTGTGGTACATTATGGACTGCACCATTTGAATTAGAAGTAAGCAAGGCTTTAAAACAAGGTGGAAACCAAATCGAAATATATGTTACAAATACTTGGGTTAATCGTTTAATTGGTGATAGTAAATTGCCTGTTGATAAACGAATTACAAGTACTACCGCACCTTTCCGTTTAGGTGGTAAACCATTAAATCCTGCTGGTTTATTCGGACCAATTACCCTTAAAATAGAAGAGAAATAATGAAGAGAAAATTATTCACACATTATAAGCTTTTGAGCTTGGTCTTTTATCCTTGCTCTTTATTCCTTATTCATCTAGACCTAAACGTTCAAGCCCAACAAAACGCCTTAACCTATAATGCTAATAGTCCGTATGCTAAATTGAAAAGTTTAGACATGAAGGATGTGACTTGGACCAACGGATTTTGGGCAGACCGCTTTAAGGTGGCAACTGAAACTATGGTGCCGAATATGTGGGCAATTTATAACGACCCTAAAACTAGTCACGCGTTTAAGAACTTCGAAATTGCCGCTGGATTAGATACAGGAAACCATAAAGGACCATCTTTTCACGATGGCGATTATTACAAAACTTTAGAAGCGATGGCCAGTTTGTACGCTTCAACGGGTAACCCGAAATTAAATGAAATGATGGATAAGGCAATCGCTGTTATTGCCAAATCACAACGGGAAGATGGTTATATCTATACTAAAGCAATGATTGAGCAACGAAAAACAGGCTCAAAAAATCAGTTTCAGGATAGATTAAGTTTCGAAGCCTACAATATTGGGCACTTAATGACAGCTGCTTGTGTGCATTATCGTGCTACAGGAAAAACAACACTTTTAAATGTTGCCAAAAAAGCAGCGGAATATTTGTACAATTTCTATAAAACAGCATCTCCAACATTGGCTAGAAATGCAATTTGTCCTTCTCATTATATGGGCGTAATAGAAATGTATCGTACCACAAAAGAGCCAAGATATTTAGAATTGGCTAAACATTTAATCGCCATTAAAGGCAAAATAGATGATGGTACGGACGATAATCAAGATAGAATTCCGTTTTTAACACAAACAAAAGCTACTGGTCATGCAGTTAGGGCAAGTTATTTATACGCTGGCGTAGCGGATTTATATTCAGAAACTGGAAATGATAGTTTAATGAAATCTTTAAACTTGATGTGGGCCGATGTAAATAGCCATAAAATGTATGTTACTGGCGGATTAGGTTCTTTATACGATGGCACTTCGCCAGATGGCACATCTTATAATCCAACTGAAGTCCAAAAAATTCATCAGGCATTTGGTAGAGATTATCAATTACCAAATTTCACGGCGCATAACGAAACCTGCGCTAACATCGGTAATGTACTTTGGAACTGGAGAATGCTGCAAATTACAGGCGATGCAAAATATGCAGATGTGATAGAATTAGCCTTGCATAACAGCATTTTATCAGGCATCAGCCTAAATGGCAAAAACTTTTTATACACCAATCCACTAGCACAAAGCGATAACTTACCATTCAAACAACGTTGGTCTAAAGATAGAATTCCCTACATCTCCTTATCTAATTGTTGTCCGCCGAATGTGGTGCGTACCATTGCGGAAGTGAGTGATTATGCTTACAGTATATCTGAAAAAGGCATCTGGTTTAATTTGTACGGGGGCAATAAAGTAAATACCAAACTGGCAGATGGCTCTAAAATAAGCCTCACAGAAGTAACCAATTACCCTTGGGATGGAAATATAAAGGTTACAGTTAACGAAACTGCTAGCAAAGCTTATTCGATGTTTTTCCGCATACCAGGATGGACGAGCAACGCAAAAATCAGTATCAATGGGAAGCCTTCAAATATTGTAGCAAAATCAGGAACCTATGCGGAGGTAAATAGAACTTGGAAAGTTGGCGATGTCGTGGAATTAATCTTACCAATGGAAGCACAATTAATTGAATCAAATCCGTTAGTGGAAGAAAATAGAAACCAAGTAGCGGTAAAGAGAGGACCAGTTGTTTACTGCTTGGAATCTAATGATTTCGCAGGAAAAAATATCTTCGACGCTGTTATTCCATCTTCAATAGCATTAAAAGCAACCCCAATAACCATCGATGGTGCACAAATGATGAGCTTGGAAGGTAGTGCGAAATTGAGAGCGCAAACAGATTGGACAAATACGCTGTATCATCCGATCGCTAAAACAAACGAAACCGCAACAATTAAATTAATTCCTTATTTTGCTTGGGGCAATAGAGGTCATTCAGAAATGTCTGTTTGGATGCCTTTAAGTAGATAATTACAGTAAAACAATGAAAAAAATCAATCTTATCCTTTGTTTAATATTTTTAAGTTGGAGTAGCGCTTTTGCCAATGTTAAACCTGCATCAATTTTTACAGACCACATGGTTTTACAGCAACAAAGTAACGTTCCAATTTGGGGGTGGGCAAAACCATCATCAACTGTTAGAATTACCACGTCGTGGAATAAAAAGTTGTACACAGCATCGGCTGATGCCACAGGTAAATTTAAAATCAAGGTTTCAACTCCCAAAGCTGGTGGGCCATTCGAAATCAGTCTTAATGATGGCGAATTATTAGTTTTGAAAGATATTTTAATAGGAGAAGTTTGGTTTTGCGGTGGTCAATCTAATATGGAAATGCCGATGAAAGGCTTTAAAAACCAACCCATTTTAGGCTCTAATGAATCCATTCTAAAATCTAAGAAT
>SEDG01000236.1 GCA_004295885.1 Pedobacter sp.
CTTTGCACAAAGATGAAGCACATACGTAATTTTTGCATAATTGCACATATAGACCACGGCAAAAGCACTTTAGCCGATAGGTTGTTAGAATATACAGCGACGATTTCTCAACGCGAAAGCCAGGCTCAATTGCTAGACAATATGGACCTGGAACGTGAGCGTGGCATCACGATTAAAAGTCACGCTATACAAATGAATTTTAAAATTGATGGTCAGGAGTATAATTTTAACCTAATTGACACACCCGGACACGTTGATTTTAGCTACGAAGTATCTCGTTCTATTGCTGCTTGCGAAGGCGCTTTGTTGATTGTAGATGCATCTCAAGGTATACAGGCGCAAACAATTTCTAATCTTTATTTGGCATTGGAGCACGATTTAGAAATCATTCCAATTTTAAATAAAATGGATTTGCCTGGTGCAATGCCTGAGGAAGTAAAAGACCAAATTATAGACTTGATTGGTTGTAAAAGAGAAGAAATTATTCCAGCCTCTGGTAAAACCGGAATGGGAATACCTGAAATCTTACAGGCAATTGTAGATAGAGTTCCAGCACCCGTTGGCGACCCAGAAGCACCTCTACAAGCTTTGATTTTTGATAGTGTTTTTAACTCATTTAGAGGAATTATAGCTTATTATAAAGTTGTAAACGGCGAAATTAAAAAAGGTGATAAAGTAAAATTCATTAATACGGGTAAAGAATATTTAGCTGATGAAGTTGGTATTTTAAAACTGGATATGTCGCCAAGAGCATCGGTTAAAACTGGTGATGTTGGTTACATTATTTCAGGAATTAAAGAAGCTCGAGAAGTAAAAGTTGGTGATACGATTACAACTACTGCAAGACCTTCTTTAGATGCCATACAAGGTTTTGAGGAAGTTAAACCAATGGTATTTGCTGGTATTTATCCAGTTGATACTGATGAGTTTGAAGAATTACGTGAAGCAATGCACAAGTTGCAACTCAACGATGCTTCTATAGTTTTTGAGCCAGAAAGTTCTGCCGCTTTAGGTTTTGGTTTCCGTTGCGGTTTCTTAGGAATGCTGCATATGGAGATTATCCAAGAGCGTTTGGAGCGTGAATTCGATATGACGGTAATTACTACGGTTCCCAATGTATCTTATATTGCACATAGTACCAAAGGCGAAGAAATTTTTGTAAATAATCCATCTGATTTACCTGATCCAAGTAAATTAGATTCTGTTGAAGAACCATTTATTAAAGCAAATATCATTACTAAAGCTGATTTTGTTGGACCGGTAATGTCACTTTGTATTCAGAAAAGGGGAACAATTGTAAATCAATCTTACTTAACTTCTGATAGAGTAGAACTGGTTTTTGAAATGCCAATGGGCGAAATTGTATTTGATTTTTATGATAAATTGAAAACAATTTCTAAAGGTTATGCTTCTTTCGATTACCACCAAGTTGGGTACCGTAAATCTGATTTGGTACGTTTAGATATGCTGATAAACGATGAGCCAGTTGATGCTTTGTCTTCACTAATTCACCGTAGTAACGCATACGATTTTGGTAAAAAAATCTGCGAAAAGTTGAGGGAATTAATCCCTCGTCAGCAATTTGAGATTAAAATACAAGCTTCAATTGGGGCAAAAGTTATTGCTCGTGAAACTTTAAGTGCTTTACGTAAAGACGTAACTGCTAAATGTTATGGTGGTGATATCTCCCGTAAGCGTAAATTGTTGGAGAAACAGAAAAAAGGTAAAAAACGTATGCGCCAAGTTGGAAACGTAGAAATTCCGCAATCAGCGTTTATGGCAGTTTTAAAATTAGATTAACCTAGTATCAAGATATGAGTATCAAGTAGCAAGATCATTGTCAACTCGATACTTGATACTAGATACCAGATACTTATAAATATGCAACTACTCGACGGCAAATTTGCATCAGAAAAGATAAAAACAGAAATAGCAGCAGAAGCAGCAGCTTTTTTAGCACAAAGTGGACGTAAACCTCATTTAGTTGCCATATTGGTTGGTAATGATGGCGGTAGCGAAACTTACGTAGCTAGTAAGATGAAAAACTGTGAGAAAGTTGGTTTCAAATCTTCATTATTTAGGTATGACAATACCGTTACAGAAGCTGAGTTATTAGCTAAAATTGAAGAAATTAATAAAGATGCTGATGTTGACGGTTTAATAGTTCAATTGCCATTGCCGAAACACATCGACCCAGAAAAAGTTACTGAAACTATTGATTATCGTAAAGATGTAGATGGTTTTCATCCTGTGAATTTGGGCAGAATGATGCGTAATTTACCTTGTTTTATTCCTGCTACACCTTACGGAATTTTATTAATGTTGCAAGCTTACAATATTGATACAACCGGAAAACATTGCGTTGTTGTGGGCAGAAGCAATATAGTGGGTAGTCCGATGAGTATTTTGATGGCTCGTAATGCAAATCCTGGAAACTGTACGGTAACACTTACGCATAGTAAAACTCATAATTTAAAGGAAATGGTTTTGCAAGGCGATATCGTTGTAGCTGCAATTGGTAGAAAGAACTTTGTTACAGCAGATATGGTTAAACCAGGTGCAATTATTATTGATGTTGGTATCAATAGAGAAACATCAACTGAGACAAAATCAGGTTTTAAATTGTATGGTGATGTTGATTTTGACAATGTAGCCCCGAAATCATCTTGGATTACTCCTGTACCGGGTGGTGTAGGTTTAATGACTATCGTTGGCTTATTGAAAAATACGTTGGCGTCTGCTAAAGGAGAAATATATTCTTAAGCTGAAAGCAAAAGACTAAAGCTAAAAGCTTATTTTTAATACACGTATAAATAATTTATGTTTCACGTATTAATGATTATCTTTGATTAATAAATTAAAAGATATGGATGCGAAGTTAACTTTAAGCTTTAACCAGGATGTTGTTGCCAAGGCAAAAAAGTACGCAGCAGCTAATAATATTAGTTTATCTCGCTTAATTGAACATTTGTTAACTCAAGTAACCGCAAAAGAATACAAATCTCTAGAAGATTTTCCTATAGCAGATTGGGTTGGTATGGTTGCCGAAGGCGAAGTAGAATACAAAAGAACGCCTAAAACTTCTCGCAAAGCTAGCAAAGATGAGTTCTTCTCTTCTAAAAAATAATGGTCAGGATTTTCTTAGATGCTAATGTCCTTGTTTCAGTATTGAACAAAGAATACCCGCTATTTACATATTCATCAAGGATTTTAAGTTTAGCTTCTCATCCAAATTTTGAAGTTTACACCTCTCCTCTTTGTTTAGCCATTGCTTTTTACTTTGCAGAAAAAAAGCATAAATCGGCTTTAGCAAAACAAAAGATTGATATCCTTTGCCAACATATAAAAATTGCAGAAAACCTTAGCGATGGAGTTATTAAAACGCTAAGCAATAAAAAAATACAAGATTTTGAGGATGGTTTGGAATATTATGCGGCCAAAGAAAATAATTGCACTTGTATTATAACAGAAGATACAGAAGATTTTTACTTTTCTGAGATTGAGGTTTTAGATTGCAAGGAATTTTTTAATCGTTATTTATTGAGCTAGTTTTCTCATTCCGAGTTTCGAGAAATCTCATTGTCAGAATTTACCTATGATATCCTTCACTGCGTTCTGAATGACACATGTTTTAAGAAAACAACCTTTTAATCCAACTTTGCTTTAAACCAACATACAATCCATCTTCTCTCAACTCTGTTGGGTAAATATCTATATAATCTCCTTGTCCCTCTGCTCCTCTTCCGGTAGATAAATTATATTCATATCGGTGTATTGGACAAACAATATTACCTTCTTTACACCACCCTCCACTTAAAATTCCACCTGCGTGTGGACAATTATTTTGCACGACAGCGAACTTTCCATCATGTTTAATAACACAAATTTTCTTTCCATCGGCTTTTGCCATTTCTACAAAATCTTCTCTATCAGTTTCTTGTTTTGACAAAACCTTTACCCAAATCATCTTTTCTACTTTTTTGAATGTGTATATTTGCGCTCTAATTTACAAAATGGCACACAATATACCAGAAGATGGCACATTACTTCCTTTAATGGAAGAATTTTATACGATACAGGGCGAAGGATATAATACGGGGAAAGCTGCTTATTTTATTCGTTTAGGAGGATGTGATGTTGGTTGCCATTGGTGTGATGTGAAAGAAAGTTGGGATGCTGAATTACATCCGCTTACCCTTTCTGATGACATTGTTGCAAAAGCCGATACTTTTCCTGGTAAAGCAGTGGTTGTAACAGGCGGAGAGCCATTAATATATAACTTAGATTATCTAACAAAAAAACTACAAGACAAAAGAATTTTAACTTTTATAGAAACCTCTGGTGCTTATCCTCTTTCGGGTTCTTGGGATTGGATTTGTCTTTCTCCAAAGAAATTTAAAGCACCTAGACCAGA
>SEDG01000237.1 GCA_004295885.1 Pedobacter sp.
AAAACTTGTGGCAAAAATTAAAATTCATCGAAACTTCATAAAATAATATTAAGCCCTATTTTGATATAAAGATCAAAACTAAATCGATAAATCTTTATTATTCTCCATCGTTGTAAAATTAGTGGACTAATAAAATTTTAAAAAAGAAGACCTTTCTGAGTTAATTCACCAAAAACAATGCATTTGTAAACATCTGTTTTCCATTTTCCCAGAAAGAGCGGAATAAAACATCTGTTCCTAGATAAATAATGCTTCCTCTACCAGATTCTTGAACGCCATAAAGCAAACCTGTGGCTAGTTTCTTTTTAACTTTTTCTCCAGCAACACCAGCCATGTAACTGTTGGCTTTTAATGTGCCCACGTTCCAGCCGTTTTCTAAAGGTTCGTAAATTTTCTCGTCTGTTTTTAAGGTATAGTAGAATTTCCCTAAGCCTAAAGCTAGTGGATGTGTTTGGTCAATAGAAACTTTATAGATGGCACCTGGAATAGAATTTTGTAAATCGTCTTTATCTTTCTCTGCATACCTTCTTTCATTTACATCCTTGTCTTTTTTCTCTGGATATTCTTTCTTCTTGATGTCAAAAGGCCTTTTGCCCACTAACGAGCTAATCGCATCTTCCATCAATATCAACTTACCACCAGCAGTAATCCAACCTGACAATTGTTCTGCTAACTTTTCGGTATAAGACCCATCTGGAAGGATTAGGGTATTGATTTTATTGATATCTAAAAATCCTGCACTTTGAACACTTATCAGAGATATTGGGTAATCCAATTCTTGCTCAAAGAAATGCCACACTTCTCCAACTCCTTGAGAAGAAACTTCTTGCCCTGTAACTACGGCAACCTTTGGCATTGTTAATAATTTATATACAGACGAACCGAAATCCTTTCCCTTCTCTACATAACCACTTGCTATTGGATATAATGAAACATTATTAACTTTTGCTATTTCCGAAAGAATCTTGCTGAAATCTTTAACGTTTTTCTCATTTTCTGTTCTGTAAACCAATAAAGAACCAGCAGGATAAACCTTTCCACCAATAGTAAATGCTTCTTCCGCTATGCGAACTTTAATTTTTTGTTTTTGAAGGGCTATTAAAGTTTGTGCATCTTTAATGGAGTTCCAAGGCATTACCCAAGCATAAGGTCTTGCGATTGTAGGTACGCTTTCTTTTTTTTCATCGATGAAAGTATAACTTCCGCTCAACGCTTCTTTCACAGCATATGCATTTAATCCATAGGCATATGGCAAGGCCCAGGCAGTAATATCATAAGTGTTTGAGTCTGTAACCATCGTTTGTGGTTCAAAAAGCACGTTTGCCAATACAGAACTCGGTTGCTGCAAATTCACAATCAAATCGTTTCTCTCTACTTTAAAATTTTCCAATTTCTGGTTTTCATAATTATAACCACTTAAAGTTCTATCAGCTCCAAAAGCAAACGCAATATGATTTCTTTTTAAAAGCTCTGCCATTTTACGCAAACGCTCGATGTTTTGCGCTTTAACAATATATGTTTTGTAAACTCCTGGAGGCGTAGCAGTACTTTGCTCGAAATATCTTTTGAACTCCGTCAACAGTTTTTCACTATGTGTAGATACAGTTTCTAATGTAGCTATTGAAGTAGTAAAATGATGGTCAATCCTATCTTTTAAGGTTAAAGTATCTCCATCTGAGGTAATAACCGCAAGACCAGCTCTAATTCCGCCTTGCTCATAAGTCATACCTATTGCACCATTATATAAAGGATAGGTATCGCCATAAGATGGATATAATAAATCGAAGCGTTCTTTAGTAAAGTACTGCCATCCATTCTCATCAAAATATTTAGCATTGTTTTTTCCTACAGTAACCTGAAACTCTCTTTGCCAAGTTGTAATGTCTTGATGAACTGGCTCTGCTGCTGGCGCAAAATAATAAGGTTCGTTATAACTCTGTTCGTGAAAATCTACGTGAACTTGTGGCATCCATTTATGATAGGCTACCAATCTTTGTTGCGTTTCTATCTGTGTTTGCCAAGCCCAGTCTCTATTTAAATCGTAATAATAATGATTAGGCCTACCTCCTGGCCAAGGCTCACTATGCTCACGAGCAGAAGGGTCTGGATTTGGAACAACCCCACTTACCATATTAAAATTGCTTACATACCTTTCTCTTCCATCGGGGTTTAGACAAGGGTCTATAATTACAACTGTGTTTTTTAACCAATCCTTCACATTACTTTCCTTAGCCATTGCCAAGGTATAAAGCACCTTCATTGAAGTTTCTGTGGAATTAGCTTCGTTTCCATGTACGTTGTAGCTTAACCATAAAATGGCTGGCTGTTTTGTAGCTTTTGCAGATTTTTCTGCATTTGATAGCGACAAATTATTTGTTCTAATCTGTTCTAACCTATCCATATTGGAGGCGTCAGAAACAACGGCTAAAAGCAGTTCTCTTCCTTCATAAGTTTTACCGTAGACCTGTAATTGAATGTTTTTATTTGTTGCAGCTACTTTTTTAAAATAGTCTACCACTTTTTGATGAGGTGTAAATTTACTTCCCAATGGGTATCCCAAAAATTCATCAGGTGATGGAGTTTGAGCAAAAACAGTAGTTGTACCCCAACAAATAAATAAAAGATAGAGCAGATAATTTTTCATACAAAGGGATTATTTATCAATAATACTAAAAAGAATAGTTGTATTTGTCTTTGCATTTGTAATTTTACGATTGAATTTATCCGCTTTGCGCAATGGCAAATACCGAACAGCTTTATAAGCATTACTTAAATCACCCTGTAGTTTCAACAGATACAAGGACCATTACAAAAGGTTGTTTGTTTTTTGCCCTAAAAGGCGAAAATTTCGATGCCAATACATTTGCTGAAGAAGCAATAGCACAAGGTGCTGCTTTTGCTATTGTTGATAATGTTGAATTTTCCAAAAGCGAACAATGCATTTTGGTGCCCGATGTTTTGGCTGCTTTACAAGATTTAGCCAAACACCACAGAAAACAATTGGATATTCCAGTGATTGGCTTAACTGGCAGTAACGGAAAAACAACCACAAAAGAGCTGATTAGGGCAGTTTTAGCAGAGCGATTTAAAACTTTTGCTACTAAAGGAAACTTAAATAATCACATTGGGGTGCCTTTATCTATTTTATCTATGCAGAGCGATGTAGAAATTGCCGTGATAGAAATGGGTGCAAATCATCAAAAAGAGATTGAGTTTTTGTGTGAAATTGCGCAACCAACTCATGGCTTAATTACCAATGTGGGTATGGCGCATTTAGATGGTTTCGGTGGATTTGAAGGTGTAAAAAAAGGAAAAGCGGAATTGTTCGCCTATTTAAAAACTCATCATGGTTTTGCATTTATTAATCGCAATAATCCTTATTTGTTAGAGATGAGCCAAAAGGCAAATTTGAATAAGGTCATTTATTACGGTACCGAAAAAGAAAATGCTGTTAGTGGAGAATTAAAACATAGCGACCCTTTAATCGAATTTGACTGGAGTACGAAAGGAATTAGCTATGCCGCAAAAGCAAACCTTACTGGAACTTACAATTTCGAGAATATTTTGGCTGCGATTTGCATCGGCGATTTCTTTGGATTAACGCCATCTGAAATTAACAATGGTTTGGCGAATTATTTCCCGACTAACAATCGTTCTCAGTTAACAAAAACGGAGAGCAACACTGTAATCTGCGATTTTTACAATGCTAACCCGAGTAGTATGACTGCTGCTTTAAATAACTTAAAATCTTTAAGCGCTGCACACAAACTTGCCATTATCGGCGATATGTTTGAACTAGGCGCAGAAGGGCCAGCACAACATGAAATGGTAGTTAAACTAGCTGTTGAAAATGAGTTATCAACTTTGTTTATTGGCAAGAGCTTTTTCGTGTTTAAGAATAAATACGACGGACAGTTCTTTAACACACCAATTGATGCGGCGAAATATTTACAAGAAAGTCCGATTAAGAATAACCTTGTTTTACTAAAAGGAAGTAGAGGAATGGCGCTGGAACAATTGTTGCCTTTGCTTTAAAAAATTAACCTAAAAAAAAACAGACCGAAAAAAAACTAGTACACGTATTCTCACTAATTTAACAATGCAACTTCTTTATACCTCTGCTTTACTATTTTTGGTTCATCCTTTCTAAAGCTGATTTAATATCCTGTTTTACATTTTCTGGCGTATTAGCATCTAAAGTCATCTTATTGGCAATTGCCTTAAACTTCTCCAAATCTTTAGCCTTGATGTAAATTATGGCTTTAACAAAGTCCTTCATGTAAGTTTTGTCAGCATCTTTAGCAGATAGACTAATTCCGTCTAACTTTTTAAGCAACGGGTCTAACTTGTTTTCCTTTGCAAGCTCTGGACCCATATT
>SEDG01000238.1 GCA_004295885.1 Pedobacter sp.
GATGAGCTAAAGCAGAAGTTTGAAAACTACGAGTTCATTATAGAAAACACCCAGAAGTTATTAGATAGTTGCTGTATGGACGATTATAATTTTGGCAGGAAAAATAAGCTGAATTTTACAAACAGTCCTGAAGAAGATTTAGCGCTATTAACAGATTTGGCAATGAAGGGTCTGGTATACCGATATGGTCCAAAGAACGAGGAAGCTTTAGCTAGGATAAATAAAGAGCTAAAGGTTATTTATGAACTTAATTTTTGCGCTTATTTTCTCATCACTTGGGATGTAGTTCGTTATGCGATGGAAGAACAAGGCTTTTATCACGTGGGTAGGGGTTCTGGAGCAAATAGCATTGTGGCTTATTGCCTCAACATAACGGATGTTGACCCTATAGAATTGGACCTTTACTTTGAGCGTTTCCTAAATCATAAACGCAGTTCGCCACCAGATTTCGATATAGATTTTAGTTGGGATGAGCGTCCAGATATTCAAAAATACATCTTTAAAAAGTACCCGCATACGGCTTTGCTAGGTACAATGATTAGTTTTAAAGACAAGGCAATTATTAGAGAAATTGGTAAGGTATTAGGTTTGCCCAAGAGCGAGATAGACAGTTTTACTGACCCTTCGAACGGGGATCTGCATAGAAACAATCCCACGTTTTTAAAAATATTGGCTATTCACGAGAAAATGAATAATATGCCAAACCAGCGGTCTATACACGCCGGCGGGATTTTGATTGGTGAAGAACCGCTAACCTATTATACAGCACTAGATTTGCCGCCTAAGGGTTTGCCTACTGTACAATGGGATATGTATGAGGCTGAAGCTATCGGTCTTGATAAATATGATATTTTAAGTCAACGAGGAATTGGACATATTCGAGAAGCTGTACAATTAATTTCAAAGAACAAAAACAAAACGGTAGATATTCACGATTTTAAGTCGTTTAAAAAAGATCCAAAATTGAATGCCCAATTACGTGCAGGAACGCCCATCGGTTGTTTTTATATCGAATCGCCAGCTATGCGCCAACTACTTAAAAAGCTAGAATGCGATAACTACAATACTTTGGTTGCGGCGAGTTCTATAATTAGGCCAGGCGTGGCAAGTTCGGGGATGATGAAAATGTACATAGAAAGTTATCATAATCCGAAAGGAGTGAGGTATCTATCTAAAGTGATGGAGGAACAGCTCGGAGAAACGTTTGGCATCATGGTTTATCAAGAAGACGTAATTAAGATTTGTTGCCATTATGCAGGTTTAGATTTAGCGGATGCTGATATTTTAAGACGTGGAATGAGTGGCAAATACCGAACTAAGGATACAGAGTTTGAAAAATTATCGAAACGTTTTTTTACCACGGCAAAGTCCTTAGGGAGGGACGAAGAAATTACCAAAGAAGTATGGCGACAAGTTTCTAGTTTCGCGGGATTTAGTTTCTCCAAAGCACATTCAGCCAGTTTTGCTGTAGAAAGTTACCAAAGCCTTTATCTTAAAACCTACCACCCGATGGAGTTTATGGTTGCTGTTTTAAATAATTATGGAGGATTTTATCAGCGCTGGGTGTATGTGCATGCGCTACAACAAACAGGCGCAAAAGTTAATTTGCCGTGTGTAAATCATAGCGACGCTGTTGTTAATATCAAAGGCGATGAAGTTTATCTGGGCTTAATCGGGATTCAAGTATTGGAAAATAAATTGATTGAAATTATCCCGCAGGAGCGGAAACAAAATGGTGATTTTATCGATTTAGAAGATTTAATTAAACGGGCTCATCTAACTTTAGAACAGTCACTTATATTGATTAGAGTTGGTGCTTTGCGCTTTACGGGCAAAAGTAAAAAGGAGTTGCTCTGGGAAGTGCACAATTATCTTGGAAATACAACTAAAGTAGTTTCAGGCCGAGAGTTATTTCACATACCAAGTAAGGAATATATATTGCCTCATTTAGACAATCATTTAATCGAAGATGCTTACCAAGAACTGGAATTACTAGGTTTTCCCATCACTTTGAATATGTTCGATTTGCTAAAAACAGATTATCGTGGTGATGTGTTAGCAAAGGATTTAGAGAAAAACGAAGGCAAAGTGGTAAAAATGTTGGGCAACTTTGTATGCGACAAAAGTGTTCACACCGTTAAAAATACCAAAATGTGGTTTGGCACATTTATAGATGTTGAAGGGAATTTTTTTGATACCACACACTTTCCGAATAGTTCACCCATTTATCCTTTTAGAGGCAAAGGGTGTTATTTGATTCTCGGCAAAGTTGTGCTAGATTTTGGAGTGCCTAGTATTGAGGTAATTAAGTTTGCAAAATTACCAATTATGGATAATCCGGTATTTGTGACAGATAGTAAGCCGTTAAAGCAGAAATTTAAAGCCATAGATTAGCAGACTTGAAGAAAAATTATAGGTATAATCTGTTAATCTGTGGCTAACAATTTAATGTATTTTACATCAAAATCTACCTAAAAAAAACATTATCCCCAAGGGTAAAACTTTTCCACATATAGGTGCATATTGAGCGTTATTTTGTTAAATTCGCAAGGTTATAGTAAAACCTAATTTAAATTCGTTTTTAGCGAACAATATTATTTATGGCAGAAGATTTAGAAAATCAAGAGAACGACAAAATCATTTCAATAAACATAGACGAGCAGATGAAATCTGCTTACATCGATTATTCGATGTCTGTTATTGTAAGTAGGGCTTTGCCTGATGTACGTGACGGGTTAAAACCAGTACACCGCCGTGTTTTATACGGTATGTTAGATATACTGAGGCACGTTTTCAGAAAATGGCTGAAGAAATGTTGGCAGATATTAATAAAGATACTGTTGATTTTCAGTTAAACTTTGATGATTCGTTACAGGAACCAACAGTTTTACCTGCAAAGGTGCCAAACTTGTTAATTAATGGTTCATCTGGTATTGCGGTAGGTATGGCAACCAATATGGCGCCACACAATATTACCGAGGTTATCAATGCAACAGTTGCTTACATCGAAAATAACGAAATTACCATACCTGAGCTGATGAAATTTGTAAAAGGTCCTGATTTCCCGACAGGAGCTATTATTTATGGTTATTCAGGTGTTCAGGATGCTTTTGAAACTGGTAGAGGCCGTATCGTAATGCGTGCTAAAGCTGAGATTGAAACCGTTAAGGACCGCGAAACGATTATCGTAACCGAAATCCCTTATCAAGTAAATAAAGCCATGATGATTGAGCGTACTGCTGAATTGGTTGGTGAGAAAAAAATTGAGGGTATTTCTAACATTAAGGATGAATCTAACAAGGATGGTATCCGTATCGTTTACGAAATTAAACGTGATGCTAATGCAAGTATCGTTTTAAATAATTTATACAAACAAACCGCTTTACAAACATCTTTCAGTGTAAATAACATTGCGTTGGTTCATGGCCGTCCGCAAATGTTAAACTTAAAAGACTTAATACGTCACTTTGTTGACCACAGACATGACGTTGTTGTGCGTAGAACTAAGTTTGAATTAGCAGAGGCTGAAAAACGTGCACACATTTTAGAAGGTTTGTTAATTGCTTTAGACCATATTGAAGAAGTAATTAAATTAATCCGTGCATCAAATACGCCAGAAGAAGCTAGGGTTGGCTTAATGGAGCAATTTGGTTTAAGCGATATTCAGGCTAGGGCGATTTTAGATATGACCTTACGTAGGTTAACCGGTCTGGAGCGTGATAAAATTAAAGATGAGTATGCAGAATTGATGAAAACCATTGAGTATTTGAAATCAATTTTGGATAGCGAAACTTTAAGAATGCAAATAATTAAAGATGAATTGGCTGAAATGCTTGAAAAATATGGCGATGAGCGTAGAACTACAATCGTTCACTCGGCAGAAGACATGAGCATGGAAGATTTCATCGAAGATGAAGAAGTTGTAATTACCATTTCTCATGAAGGTTACATTAAACGTACCCCAGCATCAGAATACCGTACACAAGGTAGAGGCGGAAAAGGTTCAAAAGGGAGTGATTCTAGAAATGAAGATTTCATCGAACATTTATTAATTGCTTCTAACCATAATTACATGTTATTCTTTACCGAAGCGGGACGTTGTTTCTGGTTAAGAGTTTATGAAATTCCAGAGGGAAGTAGATTGAGTAAAGGAAGAGCGTTACAAAACATCATCAATATCCCTAAAGAAGAAAAGGTTAAAGCTTATATCAAGGTTAAGAACTTAAAAGACCAAGATTATCTAGAGAATAATTTCATCATTATGTGTACTAAAAAAGGTACCATTAAGAAAACTTCATTAGAAGCTTATTCTCGTCCACGTGTTAATGGTATTAACGCAATTAACATTAATGAAGGCGACCAGTTGTTAGAAGCAAGTTTAACCACAGGAAGTAGCGAAATTGTAATGGCTTTACGTTCTGGAAGAGCAATTCGCTTTAACGAAAGTACCGTTAGACCAATGGGAAGAACTGCAACAGGTGTTAGGGGTGTTACTTTAGCACACGATAAAGATGAGGTTGTAGGTATGATTGCTATCGATGACCCATCGGCAACTGTGTTAGTAGTTTCTGAAAAAGGTTATGGTAAACGTACTGACATTGATGATTATCGCGTTACTAACAGAGGTGGTAAGGGTGTTAAAACGATTAACGTTACTGAAAAAACTGGCGCATTAGTTGCTATAAAAAATGTAACAGATGCTGATGATTTGATGATTATCAATAAGTCTGGCATTGTTATTAGGATAGTAGTGAGCGAGTTAAGGGTAATGGGTAGAGCAACTCAGGGTGTTAGATTAATTACCTTAAAAGGTAACGATGAAATTGCATCTGTAGCTAAAATTGAACACGAAGATGAGGTTGAAGAGGTAGAGGAAGGTGTAATCGTTGATGGCTCTACTGAAGAAGTGGCGGAAGGTTCAGCAGAAAAAACTGAAGAAAAACCTACTGAAGATAACAATCCTGATACCGAGGAAGAAACAGAAGAGAATTAATATAATTTCGAAGAACAATAAAAAAAGGAAGCTATCAGATTCAGCTAAAACTCTTTAAAAGTTAAATCTTGATAGTTTTTCACTAAAAACAACTAAATACAATATGAAAAAATTACTTTTAAGTATGTTATTTGTAGGTGTAGCTACACTTGCTAATGCGCAAAAGAGTGAGGTTGCTGAAGCAAAAAGATTATGGGGAATTTTTCAATTCTCTATGATGCAGGACCCTGATGCACCAAAAACAAAACCAGCACAACAAAAAGTTCGTACAGGTCCAGCTTCTACAGACGGTTTTGATGGAGATGGAAAACGCGATACGAAAGTCGGAAAAACCAAAGCAGCAAGTGGTGATGGTCCTGTTTCTGCTCCGAAAAAAGCTGAAGGTCCAAAACTTTCTTTCGTGGATCGCCAAATAGCGAGTTTAAAAGAAGGATTATCCCATGCCGATAAAGCAATTGTACATGAGAAAACAAAAGACTTAGCTGAACCATGGGTTTATAAAGCGTTGTTTACCTCGCAAATTGCATTAGTTGATACCATTAATGTTCAGAACTCTTTGGATAATGAAAAAATTGCTGAAGAGGCTATTGCAAAAGCTAAATCATTAGATGTTAAAAATGATGAAAAAGATAACATCGCAACAGCAGAAGCTAATATTATCAACGCCTTGAGAGTTAGAGCTTTTAGTGCTTATGGTAAAAAAGATTATAACACAGCTTTAGGATATTACAAAACAATTTTAGCTAAACAACCAGATTCTACAACCTATTTGTATGCGGGCGTTACAGCACAGTTAGGTAAAAACTATCCTGAGGCAATAGCAAATTTCAAAAAAGTAATAAGTTTAAATGGTTCTGATTCTAAAGCTTTGTATTCAGAAATCATTAAGATGAATTTAGAGAATTTGAAAGATACAACAGCTGGTTTAGCCTCTATTAAAGAAGCTTTAGCAAAATATCCTGATGAAGCGAGCTTTATTGGAGCAGAAACTGATATATATATTACCACTGGAAATATTGCCAAATCGCAAGAATCCTTAACTAAGTTAATAGCTAAAACTCCTAACAGTGCATTGTATCAATATTTAATGGGCGATACTTATTATAAACAAGCCTTAATAATTCAGGGACAAAGAGCCAAGTTAGATACCAAAAAAGTAAAGGAATTTGATGCGTTAACTGCGAAAATGGTTGCACTTATTGATCAGTCTTTGCCGTTCTATCAGAAAGCCCTAGAGATAGATCCTGTCTACGTACCTTCATTAGAAGTGTTGAAGCAGATTTATGGCTTTAAGGGAGACACAGCGAAATTTGACGATGTTAAGAAGAGATTAGACGCCATTCCTGCAAAAAACTAAAATGTAGAAATGATTTAAAAGAGGGACTAATCATCCCTCTTTTTTTTTGTTATTTTTGTGATATCAATACCCTTAAAATGAAAAATAAGTATTTAATCTTGCTCTTCCTATTAATTAATTTCTATGCTGTTGCTCAAACATCCCAAGTCCAGATTGCTCAAAATAGTGTAGGCAAACTACAAGTTAGTATCGCAAATAAAGAAGATTTCAAAAAACAACTAACAATAATAGGTGAGGGGATGAAAGCCCTTGAATTAGCCCAAGTCGATAAAAAGACAAAAAATTGGCCAGAAACATGGGCCATTAAAGCATATTTAAGTTCTTATGTGGCAATTATTGATGATAACGAAACTAATGCAGATAAATATTATGGTTTAGCGGTTGAAGCTTATGAAAAAGCAAAAACACTAGATAAATATCAATCTAACAACACCTTAATTACAGCTGCAAATCACAATATCAATATTAAAAAACA
>SEDG01000239.1 GCA_004295885.1 Pedobacter sp.
TCTAGAAACTCATTGATATGAATTTCTTCAGTTGTCATAGATTTAGATTTGATGACACTTTTGCCTCCGTTTTTTTGGATGATATTTAGAATTTCTTTTTGTGCTTCCTCCACATCATTTGCCCAAATTACCTTTCCTCCACGTTTCTGAAAGTTAGATTCAAATTCAGGTAAAAACTTATCTAAATTCTCCATTACACGCCATTTGATAACGTGTGCCTTTTTCTTCGATGCTTCTAGATTTTCGAATTTTGACAAACCTCTTTCAACCGCTACATTATATTTCCCAATGTTATGGTTTATAGTTTTACGATGCGGTAAATCAAATGCCTTTTCATCAGCTTTTTCCAAAAATTCCTCAGCAATATTCATCATATTCAAAGATACTAGAAAATGTAAAAGGGAAGATGTAAAATGTAAAGGGAATAGACAAAAAAATCCCGATAGATTTTATACCATCGGGATTTTTATTATTTATTAAAATCTTGATACTCGATACTGAGATCTTGATACTATTTTGTTTTAGGTGTACCGTCTGCGTTTTTATCAACTACAGGTCTATTAGCTCTATTAGCTAATTCCCAAGCAGTGTAAAAAGTTAAGTGTGCACGTTTTGCCAATAAATCAAAATTGATTTTGCTAACCTCATCACCAGGCCTGTGGTAATCTTGCTCTAACATTCCATCATAATAGAAAATAACAGGAATACCTAATTTAGCAAAGTTATAGTGGTCTGAACGATAATAGATTTGTTGAGTATCTTTTGGATCATCATATTTATAATCCAATTTCATTTTAGTGTAAGTTTCGTTTATTTGCTCACTTAATTTACCTAGTTCAGTACTCAATTTAAATGAACCAACAGAGTAGATATAGTTTGCACTATCTGGTTTGCCTAGATATTCTTCACCGATACGACCAATCATATCTGTATTTAAATCAGCAATTGTATTTTCTACTGGGAAAACAGGGTGCTCAGAATACCATTCAGAACCTAATAAACCTTTTTCCTCGCCAACTACAGTCATAAATAAAATACTTCTTTTAGGACCTTTACCAGCTTTTTTCGCTTTAGCAAATGCTTCAGCCATTAATAATACGCCAGTTGTTCCTGAACCATCATCATCTGCTCCGTTGTTTACCTTGTCTTTTGCGTTAGGATCTGTTACTAAACCAATGTGATCATAGTGACCTGTAATTACTAAAATTTCATTTTTTAGTTTTGGATCAGAACCTTCTAAGAAACCTAATACGTTTTCTGCTCTAACATCAGTTTCCACACTTTTAGCGCTAAATGCAACTGGTACATTTATAGCAACCGTTGCAGGTTTTTTGCTGTCAGTAATTTTCTTTTTAATATCATCTAAGTTGGTATTAACTGTAGCCAATAATTGGTTAGCAACAGCTGTTCCAATTACAACAACCGGTAAGCCTTGTGCTGATGACATGTTTTTAATCCTGTCTGCAGTTTTTAGGTATGGATTTCCATTTTGCAAAGCATTTTTCAATCTCGGGTCCATGTTATCAACATTTGCGTTGATCACTAAAACGCCAGCAGCCTTGTTGTCTAATAAATATTTAATTTTTGCTTGTTGGCTACCCACGCTTGACATTGCACGACGACCTCCAGTTTGTGGCGCTTGAGCAGGAGCTGTAGGATCGCCAGTTGCAAAAATCATTACCACTTTACCAGCAACATCTTGTCCCTCATATTCGTTAAAACCTTCTTTATTTAAGCCGTAACCAGCAAATAAAACTGAAGATGCTTTAACATCATAACCAGTTGAACTAACTGAAGCTGGAGTGATGTAGAAATCTTTAAGATTTTCCTTAGCTTGACCATTAACTGAAAATACAGATTTAGATAAACTCAAAGAAGCATATCCTAATTTTTGAAAGTAAGGATCAGCGCTGTCTTTAACTGGACCTTTTAAGCCAAAGCTTTGAAATTGTTTTTTAATGTATTCGGCAGCCATCCAAGCACCTTTTTTACCAGTCTCTCTACCTTCATACTCATCTGAAGCTAAAATTGATAAGTGATCGTAACCTCTCTTCTTATTGATGGTCTCGCTGAATTTTACTGCATCAGCATTCTTCTGAGCTACAGCACTTAGGCTTAGCGCTACTGCAAAGCCAGTGAATAAAAATATTTTTTTCATTAAAGTTGGTTTATACTAGTGCAGTTTAATCACTAGCAGGTTTTATAATTTTTGTTAGCAGGATATTTTATTTACTCTGTTTTGATGCCTACCACCTTCAAAAGCTGTTGTTAAAAAAGTGGTTGTCATTTCTTTTGCCACATCGGTGGAAACAAATCTAGCAGGAATGCAAATGATGTTTGCGTTATTATGCTGTCTGCATAATGCAGCTAATTCGTTTTCCCAGCAAATGGCAGCTCGTATGTTTTGATGTTTATTTGCTGTAATGGCAACTCCATTTGCGCTGCCACATACTAAAATACCAAAATCGAATTCGCCACTTTCTACTGCAGATGCAACTGGATGAGCAAAGTCTGGATAATCTACTGAGTCAGCAGTATGTGTCCCAAAATCTTTTACTTCGTGGTTCGTCAAGAAATCTTTTAAAATCTCTTTGTATTCGAAGCCAGCATGATCTGCACCGATTGCTATCTTTAATTTATCTTCTGAAGGCATTTTCAAATTTATGTAGAATAATACTGCTAATGCGTAAATTTTTTGTTATTAACCATTAAAAAAATTAAAGCCAAAGATTAACAGATTAATTGTTTTTAACTGTCAATGTGTGGCTATATGATGGGATTTCTTTAGTTTTTAAAGAACAGCGCTTCTGCTTTTAATTTTTTCTTCTGGATATTCGATGAAATCATAATGCTCAACTCATATAATAGGAAGAGTGGCAAAGCAACAATCATCATTGTAAATGGATCGGCAGTTGGTGTAATAACTGCTGCAATTATCAAAATAAGTATAGCTGCATACCTTCTATTTTTTCGCATGAACTGAGGAGTCATCACGCCTAGTTTAGACAGAATAAATATCACCACTGGTAATTGAAAGATAATTCCCGTTCCCAAGGTTAAGGTTAACACGGTTGATAAATAAGAATCTATGGTAAATGTATTTTCAATACCTGGATCGACCGTAAAGTTGATCAGGAAATTAATAGACCACGGCGCTATAAAATAGTAGCCAAACAAAACACCTAATAAGAATAATATAGAGGCGAAAAATACAAATCCTTGTGATGATTTTCTCTCAGTCTCTAACAAAGCTGGTTTAATAAAGAGCCATACTTCAAATAAAAGATAGGGGATCCCTAAAATTAGTCCGGCCATGATACAAGAAGTCATTTGTAAGGTAAACTGACCCGACATCTCTGTGTTGATGATTTTTGCATCAATTTTAGTTATACAGAAATCCTGAGCTAAAGATGGAATCATTGCTGCAATTTTACAGCCCATTCTGTAAGTCCAAAAAGTAGGGTCTTTTGGACCCATTATAATTTTGCTCCAAATAAAGTCTGAAAAATAAAAAGCAACACAAGTAAATAGGGTTACTACAGCTAAGCCTCTTAATAGGTGTTTCCTTAAAACATCGATATGGTCAAAAAAAGACATTTCTGCCTCTAAACTTTTTCCTTTATTTTTTATAGAATCAATCAGATCCTTTGCTTTATTATCGCTCATTGAAATTATTTGTTAAACAAAAATACCATTCTATTTGATATAGAATGGTATTTACGCTTTAAATCTATAAAAAGATTATATTATGCTGAAAATTCGAAAGTCTCCATAAACTTAGTGGTAAAATTACCGGCCCTAAAGTTCGGATCTTTCATCAATTGTAAGTGAAAAGGAATCGTTGTTTTAACCCCTTCAATTACAAATTCACTTAAAGCACGCTCCATGGTACAAATTGCTTCTTCACGTGTTTGTGCAACACAAATCAGCTTTGCTATCATTGAATCGTAGTTAGAAGGAATTTGATAACCAGCGTAAACATGTGTATCAACCCTTACACCGTGACCACCTGGAGAATGGAAATTTGTAATTCTTCCTGGCGAAGGTCTAAAGTTATTGAAAGGATCTTCAGCATTGATGCGGCATTCAATTGCATGCATATTTGGCACATAATTGTTTCCAGATATTGGAATACCTGCAGCAACCTTAATTTGTTCCTTAATTAAATCGAAATTAATTACTTCTTCGGTAACTGGATGTTCTACTTGGATACGAGTATTCATCTCCATAAAGTAGAAGTTGCGATGTTTATCTACTAAAAACTCTACAGTTCCTGCACCTTCGTAACTTACAGCTAAAGCACCTTTAATGGCAGCTTCACCCATTTTTTCACGTAATTCTGGCGTCATGAATGGAGAAGGGGCTTC
>SEDG01000240.1 GCA_004295885.1 Pedobacter sp.
GCATACTAACTTATAATTGTTATTTTTGCAACCTTGAATTTAAAAGGTCGAGTGGCCGAGAGGCTTAGGCTCAGCTCTGCAAAAGCTGCTACAGCGGTTCGAATCCGCTCTCGACCTCAGATTAAAAATAATTAAAAGAAATAAAGCTTATTATCATGGCAGTAACAAGATTAAAAAGAAAAGATAGATACAATAAAAATGTTTCTCGTTTAGAAGTTAAAACTTTAAAGTTAGCTACTAACTTAGAATTGGGAAGCCGTTCTAAACAATCTAAAACAGACCAATTGGCTAAAAACAATGCAATTTTAGCTCAATTAGTTGCAGCTAACGGATAGTTAGATTTTTTCTTTAAAAGATTTAAAAGCATCTCAGATTTATTTTTGGGATGCTTTTTTGTGCTTTAGGGTTTTTTATTTTGTTCACTGGTGTCATTAGTTCATTGGTTCATTTGGTAATGTAGGAATAGCCAAATCTTTAGTTCATTTTTATGTCTAACTCTTCTTTGATATATTAGCTCCAAATCAACTTTATTTTAATCATTAATCTTGAATATTCTTCATAAATGGAACCTCAATTTTTCGAAAATCCATCGCTGTTTAGAAAATGGTTAGCAAAGAATCATCAGACTGAAAAGGAATTACTAGTGGGTTTTTATAAAGTTGGAAGCGGGAAACCAAGTATGTCATGGTCTGAATCTGTGGACGAAGCCCTTTGTTTTGGTTGGATTGACGGAATTAGGAAATCTATTGATGATAAAAGCTATACCATCCGTTTTACACCCAGAAAACAAACAAGTATTTGGAGTGCGGTGAACATTAAAAAAATGGAGGAGTTGACTGGAAAAGGATTAATGCAGCCAGCAGGTTTAGCCGCATTTAAGCACAGAAAAGAAGAGAAATCCAGAATTTACATCCACGAAAACGAAGCTAAAAAACTAAGTTCAGCATTTGCGAAAAAGTTTAAAGCAAATAAAAAGGCGTGGGATTTTTTCACTACTCAAGCTCCATCCTACCAGAAATTGATAATTGGGTGGATAATGGGTGCCAAACAAGAAGCCACACAACTTTCGCGACTAGAAAAAGCAATTGCTGAAAGTGAGCTTCAAAAACGAATGAGATAATTTGATTCGCACCAAACAATTCTAAGCATTTTGCACTTTAAATTAGGTAATCTAAATCATTATTATGAAATCAGAAAATGTTATAGTAGAAAGAACATACAACGCTCCTATTGATAAAGTTTGGAGCGCCATCACAAATGTTGAGGAAATGAAAAATTGGTATTTCCAATTAGAAGATTTTAAACCTAAAGTTGGTTTTAAGTTCGATTTTATTGGCGGACCAGAAGACGGCATACAATATCTCCACCTATGTGAGATTACAGAGGTTGTAGAAGGAAGAAAAATAACTTACAGTTGGCATTATGACAATTATCCAGGCAATTCATTTGTTACATGGGAATTGTTTGACAAAGGCGAACAAACGTTATTACAACTTACACATATAGGTTTAGATACATTAGCAGAGGGTGGCCCTGATTTTGCAAAAGCTAACTTCTTAGCAGGTTGGACTTATTTTGTGCATACTGCTCTTAAAGGATATTTGGAACCTGAAGAGGCTTAACATAAACTATGGAGCGTGTTCTATTTGATGGATGATTTGGGCTTCTTCATTCGCTCGCAGGAGGGAATCGTAATGCGGCATGATGGAGAGAAGAATTAATAAATAACATTACAGTCGCATTACGATGCCCTCCCGATAGTTATCGGGACAAGCTGAGCATGACGAACGTAAAGGGAAAATGGGTCAGCAAAATGATATCACGACCAGTCATATGCCTTTTTAGTTTGATGCTTATCTTTTTATATTTGATAACAAGTAGCTAACAATGGATTTAAAGGACAAAAACATTATAAAAGGGGAAATAGCTGATTATTATTTGGAAGATGGGGTTTTAGTTTCGCTTTCTAAAAATCCTAAGCGAACTGTTGATAGCATTAAAAAGAATGTGGCTTTGGTTCAGGAAATTACTAACAACAAGCCTATACCTTTGCTAATTTATCTTTCAAATTCTCCAGTTCCAGATAAGGAAACAAGAGAATTTTCTACAACTCAATTACCCATTATTTATACTGCCATGGCGATGGTTTCTAAACCAGGCTTATCAAAATTTATAATGAATATTTTGTTCAGCTTAAAAAAGCCACCTATACCTATGAAGAGTTTTACAGACGACAAAAAAGCAAAAGAATGGCTTAAACAATATTTGTAAATTATTGAATATGGAAACAACCAAAATAACAACCATTGATGAATATATAGCTGGTTTTCCACCTCAAACAAAAGAGTACTTAAACCAAATTAGAGAAGCTATACACCATGCGGCACCTGAAGCTGAAGAATCTATTAGCTATGCAATGCCTGCCTTTAAATTAAAAGGTAATCCCTTGGTTTATTTTGCTGGCTACAAAGGTCACATTGGTTTTTATGCGACACCAACTGGTCATAAAGCATTCGAAAAAGATTTGTCTATTTACAAGCAAGGCAAAGGCTCTGTTCAATTTCCATTAGATAAACCAATGCCTTTAGATTTAATAGCGAGAATTACAAAATTTAGAGCGGAAGAAATACTGAAAAAACTGAAATAAAATGATGGAAATTAGCTATAAGACGGACATTTTACCTGCTACTGCTCAAATAATAGAGTTGTACGAAGCTTCCGGTTTACCAAGACCAACTCACGATACACAAAGAATAGCAGCAATGTATAAAAATTCTGACCTTATTGTTACGGCTTGGGATGGTGAAAATTTAGTTGGCGTTTCCAGAACCATTACCGATTGGGTATGGTCTAGTTACTTGGCAGACTTAGCGGTAAATCCCAATTACAAAAAGTCTGGAATTGGTAAAAAATTAATCGAAATCACTAGGGAAAAGATTGGAAAACAATCGATGGTTTTATTGCTTTCTGTTCCAACTGCGATGGAATATTACCCTAAAGTGGGTTTTAAAAAAGAAGACAGGGGATTTCTAATTGAAAGAAGTAAATAACTGAGAATATTTTTTTGGAAAGCTGAGAATAATCGTTTGATATATTAAATTAGGCAAAAATTAATTCATCTCTAATTATTGTTTACGGAACCTCAACTACTAAAATTGGAACAGAAACTATAGCCGACAAATGCTTAAACTGCGGCAACCAATTTACTATACAATTAACTGTTTTTCAACGGTATGTACACCTTTTTTGGATACCATTTCTTCCCGCTGGAAAAATTGGTGTTACACAATGTACACATTGCCATGAGGTCTTGCAACAAAGTAATTTCACCTATAGCATATCCGAAACTTACAAGACGGCTAAGTCAAATTCGAAAACGCCAATTTGGATTTTTTCTGGTGTACTAGTTGTAGCAGTTATTATTGCTGGTGGTTTTATCTATAATAAGCAAGATGAAGCAAAAAATGCAAAAATCATTTTATCTCCACGAAAGAATGATGTTTATGAAGTTAAACTAGCCAACGACAGTTACACACTTTATAAAGTTGATAGGGTTGTTGGAGATAGCGTGTTTTTAATGCCTAATAAATTCGAGACCAATCAAATAAGTGGATTATCTGATTTAGAGGGAAAAGGCTACAGTGAAGTGCTAATACCTTTAGTTAAAAACGACTTGAAAATAATGTTTGAAAAAGGCGAAATAGTAGATATCAACAGGTAGCTAAGAAGTTGTAATTTATCCTAATCAGCTAACCAAAGCCTTGCAAATCCTTTTCACTAATCCTGGTCCTTCATAAATAAAACCTGTGTACAATTGCACTAACGCGGCTCCAGCTTCCATTTTATCTTTCGCATCTTGCGGAGAATGAATACCTCCTACTCCGATAATTGGAAAAGATTTATTGGATTTTTCTGATAAATATCGAATAACTTCTGTGGAGCGTAGGGTTAATGGTTTTCCACTCAAACCTCCCATTTCGCTTTTCACTTTCTCTGCTGTGTAAAGTCCGTTTCTATCTATTGTAGTATTAGTTGCAATAACACCAGCTATACCTGTTTCTTGAACAATTTCTACGATATCATCTAATTGCTCATTGGTTAAATCCGGTGCAATTTTTAAAAGTATTGGTCTAGAAATATCGTTTTTTAGATTGCGTTGTTGTAAAGTATTTAGCAATTCCTTTAATGGTTCTTTTTCTTGCAAAGCTCTTAGTCCTGGTGTATTTGGCGAACTTACATTTACCACAAAATAATCTACAACATCAAATAAACGGTCAAAACATTTGATATAATCGCTGGTTGCATCTTCATTTGGGGTGTTTTTATTTTTGCCGATATTACCACCAACCACAATACTGCGTTACCGTACCCACTTCTATAAAACCAAAGCCTAAATTGCTTAACGCCTCTACGTACTCACCATTTTTATCAAATCCTGCAGCCAAACCAACTGGATTTTTAAATTTAATGCCAAAAACTTCTCTTTCTAAACCCTTAATGTTAATATCATAACTACCTCTCAGAATCGTTTTGCCCAAAGGAAAATAGTCGTGAAACCATTTTAAACGTTTTACCACAAAGTGATGCACATTTTCTGGGTCGAACTTAAAGAAAATAGGTTTGATGATGCGGTACATATCGCGAAGATACTTAAGAAGATGGAAAATGTAAAGAATTAATGGAAGATGTAAGAGGTAAAATGGAAAATGTTCTAAAGCCAATACGATTTAGGTCTGTTTATAATCCATTTTCCATCTTACATTTACCATTTTACATTTCTTAATACGCCGCTGTAAACTGCTCTTGGTGATGTGCGTTATTTTCTAGTTCATCTGCAATTACAATGGCTAAATCTTCTACAGATAAAATAGAACGACCTTCTTCATTAAATACTGGACTTGTTTTACCCAAACGATATTTGCCTGTGCGGCCAATTGTAATGCCTGGGTGCATTTCTATTGCTGGACTAAAAAACAACCAATCTAATTCAGTTTCTTGTTTAAGTGTATTAAAATAATCCCTCACCGCAGATGCTCCTGGGTAAATTTCTGCTGGAAATTGTTTGGATTTGTCCAACCAGCATTAAAAGCACTAACAACAGCATCAGCACCTTTTAATGCCGCAGCCAATTGTTCCTTATTTAAAACATCTACTGATAACTTGGTCACTTTTTCATCATTGGTTTCAATTTTATCAATGTTACGGGAAATGGCAATTACTTCATTTCCGCGACTTAATAATTCATTTAAAATGGCTGTTCCCACAAATCCTGTGGCGCCTAAGATTGCTATTTTCATTTTTTTAAGTATTGTGATAAGCGTATTGTGCAATGAGACAATCTCACTTATCAAGGTTTAATATATATGTTAATTGTAACTAATTTTGTTACAGTTTAGTCTAAAAAATTTTATTTGAATCTTTTACTGAAATCAGCCAAGCTCTGTTTGCTCAACTGTTCAATCAGTATCAATTCTGTGTCGTTATATAAACTATTTAAATGTTCATTTATGTCTTTTCCAACAGGACATTTCGGATTGGGTGTGTTTTTCTGATGCCCTAGAAAAGACGCCTGCCTTACACTTTTATAAACCTCTCCCAAAGTGATATCATTTGAAGATATCGCTAATAAAGAACCTCCATTTTTACCTTCCTTGCTTTGAACAAATCCATGGTTTCGAAGATTTATTAGTTCTTTTCTCACCAAAACAGGATTGATATTTATACTTCCCGCCAAATATTCTGAAGACAGCAATTCACCATTAGCTTTATCAAGCAAGGTTAAAATATGCAAAGCGATGGCAAATCTTCCGTTATTCATCTGTAATTATTTTTATTACAGTACAAATGTATAAACAAAATTTGTAAATCCAAATTTAAATGGAAGATGAAAATTGTTGGATTGTTGTGTACAATAGGATATGCAATTTATACTTTAATAGCTGCAAAAGCCGTTGTTAAACAAACTGGGTTGCAACGGAAATCCCATGGCTTTTTTCAGGGATTGCAGCGTAAAACGGGACTGATTTTGCCACTTATTACTGCCTTTCGTTTTCAAAAAATAGAATTGAAAACAGGCCTAAAAAATCGTATTTTTGCAGCGAAATGATTTCTATAAACGACTTAACCTTCCTAATTGGCTCTAGAGCCTTATACGACGAAGCAAACTGGCACATTAAACCAGGCGACAGAGTAGGACTAATCGGTGCTAATGGTACTGGTAAGTCTACTTTACTTAAAATTATTGTTGGCGAATATGCACCATCTTCTGGTAGTATTTCGATGGCAAAGGATTTAAAAATTGGTTATTTAAATCAAGATTTACTTTCTTACGAGTCTCATCATACCATTTTGCACGTAGCAATGGAGGCTTTCGAGCGCCAAAATCAACTTCATGATGAAATTGAAGAGCTTTTAAAACAAATTGAAACTGATTATAGTGAGGATGTATTATACAAACTAAGCGATAAACAACAAGAGTTTGAAGCTTTAGATGGTTATAATATCGAATACCGTGCAAACGAGATTTTAGCAGGTTTAGGTTTTAGTACCGAAGACCAACACCGTCCGTTAAACACCTTTTCTGGAGGTTGGAGAATGCGTGTAATGTTGGCTAAAATCCTTTTACAAACTCCAGACATTTTATTACTGGATGAGCCTACCAACCATATGGACTTACCTTCAATTAAATGGTTAGAGAACTATTTAGGAAGTTTTGAAGGTGCAATTGTAATTGTGTCTCACGATAGGTATTTCTTAGATAAAATTGTTCGTAAAACTGTTGAATCTAGAAAGGGAAAGTTAACTGTATATGCAGGAAACTATTCATTCTATGTTGAAGAGAAATCTTTACGTGGCGAAATTCAAAAAGGAGAATTTAAAAATCAGCAAGCCAAAATTAAGCAAGAAGAAAAGCTAATTGAGCGTTTTAAAGCTAAGGCGAGTAAGGCAAAAATGGCGCAAAGCAGGATGAAAGCGCTGGATAAAATGGAGCGTGTAGAAGATGTTGATGATGATAACCCGACTGTAAACTTTAGCTTCAAATTCTCTAAACCAAGTGGCAGACACGTTATTAAAGTTGATAATGTGACTAAGGCATATCCAAATATTGAGATTTTAGAAGATGCTGATGGGCTGATTGAAAAAGGCGATAAAATTGCTTTAATTGGTGCCAACGGTAAAGGTAAATCTACTTTGTTAAGAATGATTGCTGGAGCAGAAGGTTTTACTGGAAAAATTGAAACTGGACATAACGTAACCACCACTTTCTTTGCACAGCACCAGTTAGAATCATTGCATTTAGAAAATACAATTTTAGAAGAATTACAAGCATTTGCGCCTAAACATACAGACACAGAATTACGTTCTATTTTAGGGTGTTTCTTGTTTACTGGCGATGATGTTTTCAAAAAAATCAAGGTTTTATCTGGAGGGGAAAAATCTAGAGTTGCTTTGGCGAAATCATTAACTACGGA
>SEDG01000241.1 GCA_004295885.1 Pedobacter sp.
GCTGGCGATGGACTTTTTAGGCGCATTAAAAACTTCACTATCCCTACAGATTCTGAAGTACTTAAAGAAGCTGGTTCGAAATTTCTAGCTTTGGCGGGCTTTAAAGTATTTTGGTCGTATTGTGCTGCCCAAATAGTTAATTTCCCATTTTGATTAATTTGGGTTTTTAGGATACAATCTAAACCTCTTTTCACAGCATCCTCGGCTTTAGCGATGTACGCTTTATTTACTACTTCAAAATCGTTCGTTTGAGTAGCAATGTTCAACATGATATTAAGCACGTTAATCATTGCGTCATCATTATAAGTAATTTCGGCTCTGTAACTACTTTTATCAGGATAATATTGTGGCCAACCTCCATTTGCATACTGCGCTTTAAAAAGATAATCTATCCCTTTTTCTGCCGCCACTAAATAAGATTTGTTTTGAGTGGTTTTATAGGCCTTAACTAGTGCATTGATTTCTCTACTCGTTGCCTTATTATCTATTGTAGCATGCATGTAATCTGTAGCTTTAATTTTAGCTAATAATGCATCTGTTAATGGCAATTCATATTTAACTACAATACCCCCAACTAACTGCTTTGGCCAAGCACCGTTGCTCAACTGGTAAACTAACATCTTTTCGGCTAATTCATCGATTTTTTGAGTTGTTTGAGTTGCTTCCTGGGCAGATGCGCATGAGTATAGGCTCAAGCACATTAACGATAGAAATATTCTAGTTATGTTTTTCATATATTTTTTTTTAACCGCAAAGACACGAAGAGCACAAAGTATTTTTAAATACGCTGGACTTACTAATTCTATCTCTTACTAACTTTGCAACTTTCGGGCTTTCGGACTATTTTATCTGTTTTGTTAGCCAATTCACCAAGTCATTTGCTGCTTTAAAATTGTCATAAGTTGCTGGTAATTTTCTTGCATCTACATATTCATTATATAACCAAGGGTCGCCAATTACAAAAACAGTGCCTTTGCCATATTTAGTTACCGCAATCACATTGTCTCCGTCTTTGTCTTTTAAAATGGGTCTGGCATTACCAGAAAGCTTTAAGCTGCTATATTCTTTAATAAATAAATCTTTGGTGTTTTTGAAAATTTCATTTTCTGCAGGAACAACTACCTTAGCTGTTTCGAAAACTCCTGCAACAGGCACTTTTCCTTTTGTTTCTCCATTAAAATGGAAACCAAATTTGTTAGCTAATTTGTTAAAATGTTCCAATTCTACATTCGGTCCATCGTTACCAAACAATACCAGAACGCCTCCAGCATTTACCCAGTTTGCAATATTTGTAATGTCTTTTTCTTGAATGTAGTTCGGTTTTGCAGCTTCCTTTTCATTATCTGGATCTACAATAATATAGATTGACGAACCTTTTAGATTTTCTGCCGTTGGCGCTTGATATAAAGTTTTGTTTTTAAATCCTGCTCTTTCAAACACTTCTCCGAAGAAAGTAAATCCGTTGTTATCACGAGCGTCCCATTTGTAATGCCAAATTTGATCGTTACCACTTTGATCCTTTTTAACTTCATTGTTAAAATAAGAATCGAGCATTACAGTTTTGCCTAATCCTGGTTTTGGTAATGCAGCAATTTCCATTTCATTAGCCGCACATAAAAATGCTCCCACACCTTTTGCATCATTGGTAATTACTTTTTCGCTCATATAGTAAGCGTAACTACCATCACGATAAGGCTTTCCGCCTAATCCAGAAACTGCAACAGTTCCCTTTAAGTTTACTTTATCAGTGCCTACCTGCTCAATAAATTCTTTCTGAATTCCTTTATAACCTTTATCCGCTACAGCGAAATAAGATTTCGGCAACCAACCCATTCTAACAGCTTTTGCATAGGTGTAAACAAACATACTCGAAGCAGATGATTCGAAGTAATTACCTTTTCCTTGTGGTTTATCTAAAATATCATACCATAAGCCTGATTTTGCGTCTTGAACTTTTTGAGTTGCTACAGCAAAACGATTTAAAATGGCTAATAAAGCCGCTCTTTTTGGATGATGCTGAGGAAAGTTATCTAACACATCTACCAACGCCATTCCATACCAACCCATTGCTCTTGCCCAAAAATTAGGAGATTTTCCAGTAGATTTATCTGCCCATTTCTCAGTTTTAGATTCGTCCCAGCCGTGGTATAACAATCCGGTTTTTGCATCTCTAGAATTCTTCTCCATCCAAATAAATTGATTGGCGATATCATCAAAGGGTTTTTCGTCTTTAATTAACGCAGCATATTCAGCATAAAATGGCTCTCCCATATACAATCCATCTAACCACATTTGATTTGGATAGATTTTTTTATGCCAAAAACCACCTTCATTAGTTCTTGGCTGCTCTTTTAATTGATTCCATAATATGGTCGCCGCTTTAAAATATTTTGCCTGACCAGTTACTTTGTATAACGTTAATAAAGTACGCCCGTTTTTTACATTGTCTATATTGTGGTCTTCTTGCTTGTACATCTTAATGTCGCCATCTTTAGTTAAATAGGCATCCATACAAGCTTGTATGTATTTAAAATACTCATTGTTGGCAGTTCTTTTCCAAACGCCATCAATGCCTTCCAAAATTACACCTTGGTCATAAGACCATTTTACCGGCCTGAAATTATTGGAGCTCGCATTAGCCGAATCTTTGGACAATGCCAATACTTGATCAGCCATTTGTTGAGATAATGGTTTTACTTGGGCACCTACCTTAATAGTTAAGCTTGTTAAAGCCACAAGTGCAAAATACTTTAGGGATCTGTTCATACTATTTATTAATCTGCAATGTTTTTTCATCAGCTCCAGCCAAAAATTCGGTTTTAGATTTTGCTTTTGTGGCATCTAGACCCGACGTTTTAATAGCGCTGTTCCTGTCTCCTGCTATGCGGAAAAGCAATTGAGCTGCATTATAATTTATATTTTTAAAGTTAATTGTATTTCCGTTTTGTATATTGATTAAGGGATTTGCACTGGTAACATTCAAATTCACATTATTTAAACTTACATTTTTTGCTTCTTGAATATCGATACCTTCGGTAGCGGCTATATTAAGGTTATCTAATGTGATTTTACTGATACTCAACTCAGGTAAGCCTCTAATAAATACTGCCTTCGAAGCACCATCACAAACTACATCGGTAATATGAAAATCTCTAAAAACTGGTGTTTCATCGGTTACAGGCACTAATTCAACCTTTGGCGCATCTCTTTTCTCTCCTTTAAGGGGAACTGGGTCTACCGCAGCATAATACATGTCAAATAAAATAGCTTCACCGACAATATCTTTCATATTGATGTTTTTAACGAAGATTTTCTCTACTACGCCACCTCTGCCACGAGTTGTTTTGAAACGAAGACCAATATCTGTTCCAATAAACGAGCAATCAGAAACAAAAATATTTTTTGCGCCACCAGACATTTCGCTGCCAATCACAAATCCACCATGTGCGTGGTAAACTGTGCTATTGCGAATAATTACATTTTCAGTTGGCATTCCACGTTTTCTACCTGCTGCATCGCGACCAGATTTAATACAAATTCCATCATCACCTACATCAAAAGTACTGCCTTCTATTAATACATTTTTACAAGATTCTAAATCAATACCATCACCGTTTTGCGCATACCAAGGATTTTTAACGTACACATTTCTTACCGTTAAATCTTCACACATTAGTGGATGTAAATTCCATGCTGGCGAATTTTGAAAAGTAACTCCTTCTAACAAAATCTTCTTACATGATGTAAAAACTAATAAGTTTGGCCTTAAGAAATTCTTAATACTATTATAGAACTCTGGCGTTTTATCTGGCGTAATTTCTCCAGGATTTTTCATTTTCGTAGCTTTAAAGAAAGCTTCAGAAGGATACCAGCTCTTTTTATCATCACTTAACACACCACCAGACGCAACCAATTTAGACCATTGACTTTCTGTTAGTTTATCTTTTTTAACCATTCTCCAAACCTCACCTGCTCCATCAATAATCCCAAACCCTGTTATCGCAATATTAGTTTGATTGGTAGACCATAAAGGTGATTGATTGCGCATTTGTGGCAAACCTTCCCAGTTACTGGCAACTAATGGATATTGATTAAAATCTTTAGTGAATTGAAGGATAGCATTTTTTTGCAAATGCAAATTCACATTACTTTTCAATTCGATTGGGCCAGTTAGCCACATTCCTTTTGGAATGAGTACAACACCACCGCCTTTTTTATTACAAGCTACAATCGCATCGTTTATCGCCTTGCTGTTTAAAGTAACACCATCGTTTTTAGCACCAAACTTGATGATATTGAAAGTATCTGCTTTGAATGAAGTTTTTGCGATTACTGGAAGATTACTAAAAGA
>SEDG01000242.1 GCA_004295885.1 Pedobacter sp.
AACTGCAAATAATCTTGTAGCAACATTCCCAAGTTTGGGTCATCTTCAACCAATAATATTTTCTTCATCATAAATTAATTGCTTTGTTTAAATGGTAATATCACTTCAAATGTTGTTCCTTTATCCTTCTCACTATGCACTTTCACAGAGCCATCCATCTCATTAACAATATCTTGTACATAGTTTAAGCCTAAGCCAAAACCCTTCACGTCGTGTAAATTGCCTGTTGGCACTCTATAGAATTGATCAAAAATGCGTTTTGTTTGTTCTTTGGTCATTCCAATACCTTCATCACTTATCTCAATATACAAGTTTTTGATGTTACTTTTGGTGCTGATATGAATTTTTGGTGTATCCGTGCTGTACTTGTTGGCATTATCTATTAAGTTGTAAATCACGTTCGATAAATGTAATTCATCTCCCAAAATTTCTTCCTCAGCCGCGTCTAAATCTAACGTTAAAACTGCATTTCTCTTTTGCAATTGTAAACTCATACTATCCACAACAGCGGTAATCAAATCATGTACATTTACAGGATTCGATTCCAGCTTAATTTCCTTTTTCTCTAATCTTGCCACACTTAAAACTCTTTCGATATGATTACCCAATCGCACATTTTCATCATAAATAATGTTAGCCAACCGGCTGATTCTATTCTTGTCTTCCGTAACCTCTGGATCTTTTAGCGCCTCACTAGCAATCATGATAGTTGCAACAGGGGTTTTAAACTCATGCGTCATGTTGTTAATGAAATCAGTTTTCATCTCAGACAATTTTTTCTGTCTGATGATGGCATAGATTGTATAAGCAAAAATCGAAATAAGCACTAGCAATAAAGCAACCGATGACGCCATAGAGACAAACATATTGCTGAATATTAGCGAGTTCTGGTTTGGAAACCTGATGTTTAAGATTCCTGCATCCTTTGTGGCTACATCATTACTGAACAGAATATGGCTATAGGTACTTTTATCTGGAGATGCCGGAAAAGAGTTAGAAATATTTTGAAAGATAATATTCTTTTTCGACCATGTTGATGTTATCCAATAATCAAACGGTATATTAATATTCTTGCCCAATAGTTCTTTATAGATTAACGTATCCAAAATTTCTTTAGAAGGCAATCTCTTTTCTAAGGGCACATCTCTATTCTGCATCTCCTTTGCCACGTCTTGAACAAGGTTAATGCTGTTGGGATTAAAAATGTTGACTGTATCTGCATATAACCGACTTAATTCCATCTCATACTTACGATTTGCTTTCGCATCTTCAATCTTGAATTTGGTAATTAAATCTTGGTCTTTGCTTGGGAAGGATACAAATCTAGGTAACAAGTTTTCGGGACTAAATGCCAAATATCTGATAGTGTCTGGGACTTTACCTTGCTGTAAATCCTTCCTTAATCTTGGTAGACGAGGAATAATGTTTCTAGATATCAAATTCCCATTGATATCCTTAGTGTCTTCAATTTCAAAACCTAAACTATTTACGCTTGTTTTAGGATTGGAATACATTTTATATTCCGCTTCAGTTATCATCAACGGACTGACAAAGGTTGCCCTTATTGTACTGTCCTGAAAGTTTAAATAATCGATTTCCTGTTGCTTTTGCCTAAACTTCCTTAAGTTTTCGTTTTCTTTAAATTTAACCTTAAACGCAACTATTGAATCTGTTTGCTTTTTAATGTCTCTTTCTTTTTGTGAACGAATTTCCGAATCCTTTTTATCAATGTGCCCAACAACATTTCGTTTTTGCACTTTATTAACCACCGCATTTAAAGCCTGATTAACATTTTGTTCGAAAAGCTTAGAATTTAGTTTGTAAGATTCCTTGATGTAATACAATTGCATTACAAACACACCCACCAAGGCTAGTGTCATTAAAGCGGTAATTAACCAAAGGCTTCTCTTCTTCATTTTTAACTATTCAAAAATAATCAAGAAATAAGCAAACGGCCTTGTTTTAACACTTTTTAACACAGTAACAGCCAATGTATTAAAGCAAAAAAGCCCCCGAAAAAATTCGAGGGCTCAATTAACCTGTTTTCTTAAAAAAGATTTTTACTAGAATGGAAGGTCGTCTTCCTCTCCTGCTGGAGTATTTAAATCTACAGGAGCTGCATATTGTGGTGCCGCAGGAGCTGCAGCAGTATTTGTTAAAGTTGTTAAACGCCAAACTATTAAACTGTTAAAATAAGTTGTAACGCCTTCTTTATTTGTCCACGGGCGACCGCGTAAGTTGAAAGATACTTCAACTTCATCACCTGGTTTTAAAGAATCAAATAAAGCTGTTTTATCTTGTATTGCCTCAAACCTAATAAATTCTGGATAGGTTGGGTTCTCTGCATATTCTATAATTAAATCACGTTTTTTAAACGTCTCACTCACTTGTTGTAAAGCACCTATTTCGTGCACCTTGCCTTTAATTTCCATTTCGATACTGATATTTGTTCTTAAATCAAATCTCTAAAATTTTCTTGATAATCTTGCATCAAGTTTTCCACACACTTAATAGTTAAGTAATTAAATTATAACGACAATTTATTAGTTATAATATCTAAAAACTCCTTTAAAATTAATTCTGTTTTTTATTGGTAACTTTGCACTTAATATGATGCAAGTTTTCCAAACCAAAAGCAAGGTAATTATTACCTGCAATAAAAGGCTATCGCCTTATTTACAAGATGAAGTTACAGCTTTAGGCTATGAAATTGTAAGGTCTTTTCCAACAGGTGTTGAGTTAAATATTACTTTAACTGAATGCATAAAACTGAATTTAAATTTAAGATGTGCTAGTCAGATTTTATATTGTATAGACAGCTTCAAGGCAAATACACCAGACGAATTATATACCGCCTTACTTGCCATAGAATGGGAAGAATTGATAGATTTTGCAGGTTACTTTTCAGTAACATCTAATGTAGACAATCCAACAATTACTACTCCACTTTTTGCGAACTTAAAAGTAAAAGATGCAATTGTAGACCGTTTTAGAGAAAAGAAAAACATTCGTCCTAACTCTGGTTCTGATGCCAATAAAACTGTTGTGCATTTATATTGGAAAGATGATGAAGCTGATATTTTTATAGATACCAGTGGTGAAACTTTGGCTAAACATGGTTATCGTAAAATCCCTGGCAAAGCGCCAATGTTAGAAGCTTTGGCTGCAAGCACAATTATGGCAACGCAATGGGACCAAAAATCTCCATTTGTAAACCCGATGTGTGGCTCTGGAACTTTAGCAATTGAAGCAGCGTTATTGGCAACGAATCGCCGACCAGGTTTATTCAGAATGAACTATGGTTTCATGCATATTTTGGGTTATGATGAAGAAGTATTTTTTGCAGAGCGAAGAATATTAAAAGACCAGGTAATCAAAAACATCGACCTGCAAATTATAGCTTCGGATATCTCTGAAGATGCGGTTGAAGTAACTCGTAGAAATGCAAAAACTGCTGGCGTAGATACCTTAATTACCTTTGAAGTTTGCGATTTTGAAGAAACACCTGTTCCTGAGGGCGGCAGAGGAGTTGTGGTTTTCAATCCTGAATATGGAGAACGCTTGGGCGTACATAGCAAATTGGAATTGACCTATAAACGTATTGGCGATTTTATGAAGAAGAACTGTAAAGGCTATTTCGGCTATATTTTTACAGGAAATCCTGATTTAGCTAAAAAAATTGGACTTAAGGCCGATAAAAAAATAGAGTTTTACAACGGAAAACTAGATTGTAGAATGCTAGAGTACGAATTATATGACGGTACCAGAAGAGCTGAGGATGAAAGACCTAAGCCAAAAACAAGCTAAGATTATCTGAAAAAATAATCAAAACTGTTAGTACTCCTTTTTCGTTTATAGGTTACATCAACCTAAGTAAAAATGAAAGATAAAGTAAAAGCAGAGATGCAAGCCGTAGCTGGCAACATCCGGAAGGTGAGGGAATATCGAAATTATACGCAAGACTATTTAGCCGCAAAGCTCGATATATCACAAAATGCCTACAGTAAAATAGAGCTAGGATATAGCAAAATTACGTTAGATAGGTTGTTTCATATTGCCATCATCTTAGAAGTAGAAGTAACTCAATTACTTTACTTCAACAAAGCAGATTTTGAAAAGTAAGCTTAGGCTTAACTTTTCAACAAACTCCCTTTTTAAATATTTTCGAGATAACTTGCAACAAAAATTCTAGTATGCAAGCTATCATCGACCAAACCATCAACTTTGTTAAAATAACACTCGCCAATGCCGAAACTGGACATGATTGGTTTCATATTGAGCGAGTTTATAAAACTGCGCAAACCATTAATGCGAAGGAAAAAGGTGATGATTTAATCGTAGCATGCCATTGGGGCAATCGGCATCGCAAGAGCTTTTACTTATGGCGGCTATAAAAACCGAGTGTTATACGACCCTGCAATTCCTGCGAACTTAAACATGAGTAAAGAGGAATACAAAAACACAACTGCACCAACGCTGAATCACTTTTATGAAAAGCTTTTATTGTTAAAGGATTTGATGAAGACAGCAACTGGCAAGGAAATAGCTGAGCAACGCCATCAATTTATGCTTAGTTACCTAGAACAATTCTACGGCGAATGGGAAGGTAAACGCTAAAAAAATACCCATGAATAGGTATTGCTAAGAGCAAATGCTTTGGGTAATTTTAAATAAAAAATGTTACCATATAGGCTTTTATATAGCAAAAACTCTGTACTGATAATGGCAATGATTCTAATCCCCATTTTTGGCGTGGGTCTGATGTTCGCCATTTTACTCAATCTGCCAAAAGACTTACCAGACTGGACAATTTTTAGCTTCATCATTTTCTTTCTATTTGTACTGGTTGTTTCTTTATTGTATATCATTAAAAAATGGCTTAATGTACCTTGCAATACCTTCGTTAACGAAACTGGAATAAGCTTCAAGTTTGAAAAGAAGAATTTTTTTTACAAATACAATGACTTTTTTTCGGGTTGGGAAAATGTAACTAACATCTCAGAAACGGCATATAATGAGCAAGGTAATTTCTATCAAATCACCTTTAAAAATCCAAGTTTTACTGCCAACTTTAGCGCAATTAAGGC
>SEDG01000243.1 GCA_004295885.1 Pedobacter sp.
TAACGAAGGCTGTATTGAGAATGGACGTTGAGGAACATAAGGCAGTTTACAGTTAACAATTTGCAGTTCAAATGAACTAATGAACCATTGAACTAATTACTTTTATTCGGCAAAACAGTGGCCAGCTTAATCGTATCTACTCCATAACGAGAGCGCATTTTATCTATGCTTTGGTAAAGGTTATAGATTTTTTCTGACGGTCCGTATAAACCTATTTGCTCGTGCCCACTTACCAAATGAGAAAGTTTTACACCAACCAATCTCAGTAACATCCTTTTAGTGTAAAGTTTATCAAAAAGCTCTTTTGCTTTAGCTATTAATGTAGTATCTAATGAGGTATAAGGAATTTTTGCTTGTTGCGTAACCGTTTCGAAGTTGGCGTAACGAATGGTTACCGTAATGCAAGCGGTCAGTTTCTGTTTCTGTCGAAGCTCAAAAGCCAGCTTGGTAATCATATCCATCAAAATGATCTTTATGCCCGCTATGTCCATACTATCACTATCAAAGGTGGTCTGTTTACCAATGGATTTTTGCTCTCTATACGGCACAACAGGAGAATTATCTATTCCATTTGCCTTTTGCCACAGACTTAAACCATTCTGACCTAGTATTTTAAACATCAAATCTTGCGGAATTTGTGTCAGCGTATGGATTTTTCGAACTCCCATTTCGCTGAGTTTCAAAAAAGTAGCATCACCTAAACCTGGTATCTTTTTAATGGAAAGTGGGTTTAGGAAAGATTGTACGCCCACCTTTTCGATCTGTAATTCTCCATCTGGCTTACACTCATTTGTAGCCATTTTAGAAACCGTTTTATTAACTGACAAACCAAAAGAAATGGGTAAACCGATTTGGTCTAGCACAGATAGACGTAATTCGTGTGCAAACTTCATACATCCGAAAAACTTATCCATTCCAGTCATGTCTATATAATGCTCATCAATACTGGCTTTTTCCAGTAATGGCACTTTTTCTTGTAAGAGCTCAGTAATTTGGTGCGAATACTTACTGTATTCGTCCATATTGCCCTTAACAAAAATGGCATGCGGACAAAGCTGCCGAGCCATTCTACTTGGCATTGCCGAATGCACCCCAAATTTACGAGCTTCATAACTGCAAGATGCCACCACACCCCTATCAGACATACCGCCAATGATAACTGGTTGTCCAGCCAAACTGCTATTTTTCTTTATTTCTACTGAAACAAAAAAAGCATCTTGGTCCATGTGGATAATATGTTTATCAGCGAACTCCATAAATCGTTAAGCAAATATAATACTAATTATTTTAGTATTTAAAATTTGTTTGTCAAGATTTAAAACTAAATATGTTAGTAAGTTGAATAACTTAAAGAATGTTTTTTTAAAAGAATTTGAAAAGCAAGGACAGTATTTCATTTTAAAGTTAGTCCTGCTGTACACTTTACTCTCCCGATGAAAAATCGGGATTCGTGCTCGTTTCCATCAGGTTTAGAAAACAAAAAACCGTGCAAGAAACTAAGGTTGTATTGTGTAAGTTGGCTGGTGAGGAAACCAGCCAAGGAGTCGATTTTAAGAGATTTGTAAATTTCATTGCCGTTGGTTTCAACCAACGGAAAAAGATAAGGTTTTGGAATCTGTCGGAACTACCCCAGCCGAAGGAACTAGAAACTTTGTTAACTAAACCCGATAGACGTGGATGCCATTTTTTCTATGGCAGGAACAAATAGTGGGACTGTAATAGCCAAGAATTACTGACCTTGGTTTTCAACTCTTCGACAAGCTCAGAGTGACAACTATTAATTAAACCCAATCAATTCCTTTTTTAAGAAAATTCAATGTTTTTTCTTCTTCGCTTTCTGGCGCAACCTGTGGATTGTAATTCCATTTTGCCGTGGGTGGTAAACTCATCAAGATACTTTCTATGCGACCATTGGTTTCCAAGCCGAACTTGGTACCCGCATCATAAACCAAATTAAACTCTGCATAACGACTACGACGTAAATATTGCCATTCTTTATGGGCTTCGGTATAATCTTGATCGCGATTACGGTCTATTAATTCAGTATAAACAGGTAAAAAGGTATTTCCCACAGCTTTAGAAAACTCTAAAATCTGATTAAAATCTAGGTTAGCGGTTTCTGGTTTTAAGCGGTCGTAAAAAATACCGCCGACCCCTCTTGTTTCTTCACGATGTTTGATAAAAAAATAGTCATCGGCAGTTGACTTAAATTTCGGATAGAAAGAAGAATCAAAATTATCGCAAGTTTGCTTTAAACGATGATGAAAAAAACGAGCATCAGTAGGAATTACATAATGCGGCGTTAAATCTATGCCGCCGCCAAACCAGCGAGTTTGCTCATCCATTTCGAAATAGCGAATGTTCATGTGGATAATTGGCACAAAAGGATTTTCTGGATGCATCACAATAGAAACACCAGTTGCAAAAAAATCATCGCTATCTACTTTAAATGCCTTTTTTACAGCTTCAGGAAGTTTACCCTGAACGGCAGAAAAATTAACGCCCCCCTTTTCTATCACATTTCCATTTTGCATGACACGAGTTCGGCCGCCACCACCACCATCACGTTCCCAAAGCTCTTCTTGGAATTTTGCCTTTCCATCTGCCTGAACCAATCCCTCACAAATGCTATCCTGTATCTCTTGATATGCTAACGCTACTTCGTCCCTAAACATCGTCTATAAATTATATATCAAAGGTAAGGCTAATGAAATGCTTATGATTAACTAATAACTAGAATTACCTTTTTTTGACATAATAATAGATATGAGTATTGAGATGTAAGATTTGAGACTAACTGTAACTTTGCAAATGAACCAATGAACTAATGAACTACTAAACTTCTACATAATCCAAATCTTTGTTAAAAGTTTCTTTTAGTTGGCTTAATGCAAACAAAGCTACAGTTGTTAAAATGCCCATTACAATAAATGCTGCAGTGATATTAGTGAATTTTTGAGCCAGATAAACGAAAAAGAAATTAATAGGAATTAATGCTCCACGAACAAAATTAGGTGCTGTTGTAGTTACTGTTGCCCTAATATTAGTACCAAACTGTTCTGCGGAGATAGTTACAAAAGTTGCCCAATAGCCCACAGAAAAGCCCATAAATAAGCAAAGCCAAATAAAATTTTCACTAGACAAGCCTGTACTAGTTAAATACAAAACAACACTAATAGCAGAAAGTATATGAAAAATAAACACTGTCTTTCTCCTAGATTTTAGCATCTGGGAAAGAAATCCAGTAAAAACATCGCCGATTGCAATTCCAAAATAAGTAAACATAATACCTCTTCCTGCGTCTAAGGTTTCTGTAGCTCCTAACTCTTCTCCAAATTCTTTACATAAGGTAACTAAGACTCCAACCACAAACCATAGGGGTATTCCAATTAAAATACAATACAAATATTTCAGAAATCTCTCTTTACTCTTAAAAAGTATAAAAAAATTGCCCTTTGAAACTTTTTCTTGCCCAGCAATTTGCTTGAACATACCAGATTCAAATGTGCCCAATCTTAATAGCAACAAGAGCAAGCCCATCCCTCCTCCAACGAAATAGGATGTTTGCCAACTATAGGCTTCATGAACGGTTGTCGCTGCAGCAGCACCAAGTAAGCCCACACCCGCAACAATCATAGTACCGTAACCACGTTTTTCCTTGTCCATTGTTTCTGCTACCAGCGTTATTCCCGCACCTAATTCTCCTGCCAACCCTATACCAGCAATAAATCTGATTAAAGCATAGTTGTTTACAGTGTCTGCAAAACCGTTTGCAATATTTGCTAAGGAATATAATAGGATAGAACCAAATAGAACCTTAATTCTTCCCATTTTATCTCCTAAAGTGCCCCAAAGTAATCCTCCTAGTAACAATCCAAACATCTGACAGTTAATGATAAAAATGCCATCGCTTTTTAAATTTGCCGACGAAACCCCTATCTCCGAAAGACTTTCAATTCTAACGACTGAGAATAAGACTAAATCATAAATATCTACGAAGTAACCTAAAGCGGCTACAATAATAATCAGGGTTACATTTCGCTTGTTAGAAGGGTTCATAGTTGGTTTAGTTTTGAAGGCTTTAAACTACAAAAAAATAGATAGAATCAAAAAAGCCAACCCACAATGTGAATTGGCTTTTAAAATTAATCAACTATTTAAACATGTATTTTATTTTGGCATTAAAACGCCATCAATAACGTGTGTAATACCATTGCTAGAAACAACATCTGCAATAGTTACGTTTGCACCGTTAATCATAACTTTACCATCTTTAACAGACACTTTAAGTTTGCCACCTTGTACAGTAGTTAATTCTTGGATGATAAAAATACTACACCCATTGCTAAGCTTAAAAATTGCTTTTTCATACTATTTATTTTTGTTTTAAGTTTTTTGTTACCTCAATTTACGAGAGAAATTGGGTAGCGGTTTTCTTAGAATCAAAATAATATGATGTCAACTATCGTGATGTATTTTTAACTTATCCAATAATTCTGCTGAAATATTATCGGCGTAAGCACCGTAGGCATCAATAATAACACCTTTTAAGTTGCCAACTGGCGATGAGATGGCGTAAACAACTGAACTATCTCCTGGGTCAGTCATTCCTTCAAAACGATAAAATTCATCTATCTCAAATTCTTCTGGCATAAGCTGAAGATTTAATGATTTACATTCGATACAATCCTGAGCTAGATTGAAATCGTATTCATAACCTCTTTTATCTAAATCGGCTACCGCAGCGGTGAGTGTGTCATATACATGCATAAAGCAATTTACTAATTTTACTTTATTGTGCATAAATCTCGCTCACAAAACTTTTAAACTCCAATTCTAATTCTGATATTTAAGCATCATGATAGTTTCCGAAAGAACCCTTAAATGGGCGATGTGTTTTTATCCGCCACTATTATTTCAGCGCATTTGGGTTAAAAGGTTTCATCCTGGCTTTTTGGGAGTAGATGTAAAAATCAGCAATAGCTTCTTAAACAGAAACTACAACGGTTCGATATTTGGAGGTTCTATTTATGCCGCTACCGACCCATTTTACGCCATTTTGTTCGACCAGTTAATGCAACGCAGAGGATTTAAAGTTCGCGTTTGGTTAAAGAGTGCGTCTATCCAATACTTAAAACCTGGTTTAACTAATCTTTATTTTACTTTAAAAATTACGGATGAAATGATTGCAGAGGCTGAGGATGCCTTAACTGAAAAGGGAAAATTTGTAATGGCCTACCCAATGGAATTATTTAATAAGGAAGGAGAACTCTGTGCAACGGTAATGAATGAGATTTACTTGCGCACCAAATTCCCTGGAGAGAAAAAGAAAGTTGCTATTTAAAATGCCGAGCCATGAATATCAAGAGATTAATTTTAGAGGGCGAAAACGTAAGTCTGGATTTTAAAAAGACCATTAGCAATACAGAAAAAATTGCCAAAACATTGGTGGCATTTGCAAATAACCGTGGCGGTAAGCTTTTAATTGGCGTGGCTGATGATGGCGCTATAAAAGGTGTAAAATCTGAGGATGAGGAAAAGTTCATGATTACAAGAGCTGCCCATTCTTTTTGCAAACCTGCCATTGAGCCAAAGTTTGAAGAAGTTTATGTAGATGATAAAATTGTTTTGGTAGTAGATATCCCAAAAAGCGATTTGAAACCACATTATGCCTTAGATGAAAATAAAAAATGGTGGGTTTACTTTCGTGTTAAAGACAAGAGCGTATTAGCGAGTAAAATTATTGTTGATGTTTTAAAGGAAAGCAATAATGATAACGGCCAACTGATATCGTATACCGAGTACGAGAAAAAACTTTTAACCTACCTCGAAGAACACGGTAGAATTACGCTAAAAGAATATAGCAAGTTGATTAAAAGTGCTCATAAAAAGGCTCAAAAAATTATTGTAGCGTTGATTTTAACTGGAGTTCTCTTACCGCACCTTTCAGAAAAAGAAGAGTATTTTACTGCGGCCGATGTTAAATAATCAGATTTTATTTTCCGCTTTGCGGGATTAAAACCCCACCTTTGCAGTGTATGCAACAAGCACTATTTACCAAGTATAAATCTTACTATAAAGAAAATTTAATTCTTGCCCTTCCCATTGTTGGCTCTCAAATTGGGCATATGGCTGTACATATGGCAGATAGTATTATCGTTGGTCAATTCGCTGGAACAACACAATTAGCAGCGGTTTCTTTGGTTAACAGTTTATTTATGCTCGTTTTAGTTTTAGGCTTGGGTATTTCTTATGGCTTAACACCTTTAATCGCACAAGCTAACGGCAGGCAAGACAATAATGAATGCGGCAGATTATTATCTAATAGCTTAATCATAAACATAATAACTGGTTTGTTTCTGTATGTACTTATTCATTTCGGCACTTTAGCTTTAATTGATAATATAGGCCAGTCCCCAGATGTTGTTTTTTATGCAAAACCGTATTTAGGTTATTTATCCTTTTCTATAGTTCCTCTAATGATTTTTCAAACCTTTAAGCAATTTGCGGAGGGTTTGGGCTTTACTTTACAGGCAATGCTGATTTCTATTTTCGGAAACATCATCAACATTGTTATTGGAATTATATTGGTTAGGGGAATGTTCGGCTTTGAAGCCATGGGAGTTAAAGGAGTTGGAATTAGCACATTAATCGATAGGTCGTTAATGGCCTCAGTAATGGCGATGTATGTTCTAAGGTCAAGAAACTTTAAGATTTTTTTGAAGGAGTTTAAAATTTATGCCATTGATAAAATTAGAAGTGCACAAATTATAAGAATTGGCGCTCCAGTTGCCATGCAGTATATTTTTGAAATCAGTGCATTTAGTGGTGCAGCTATAATTATCGGCACTATTGGCACTGCCCCACAAGCGGCACATCAGATAGCCATTAACTTAGCGGCTTTTACCTATATGATAGCCAGCGGCGTAGCTTCTTCTGCAACCATCAAAACGGGCAATTATTTAGGGCAAAATAGTTTCACAGATTTACGTCGTTCAGCCATTGCAAGTTATCACGTGGTAATTGGATTTATGTCTTTTACAGCGATATTATTTGTTTTAGCTAACACACTCCTACCTTATATCTACACCAAAGATTTAGAGGTTATTGGTATTGCCGCTCAGCTTTTAATTATAGCTGGCTTTTTTCAATTATTTGATGGAACCCAAGTAGTTGGTTTAGGCATTTTGCGTGGTATTGGAGATGTAAATATTCCGACTTTTATTACCTTTCTTTCTTACTGGATTATTGGCATCCCACTGGGTTATTTTTTAGGATTTTATTTAGATTTAGGTGTAAAGGGAATTTGGTACGGACTAACTTTCGGCTTATTAACCGCATCGATTTTACTGTTTTTAAGGTTCCAGTTTAAAACAAGGTCTTTAATCAAATAATTTACCGATGGCTTGTTATATGCATTTAATTTAATCTTATATTTGTCCGAATATTTCCGTTATGAAAAAACGCATCTTAGTTGTAGAGAACAATCCTGATATTTCAGAACTTATATCATTGGTTTTAGAAGAAGCAGGCTATGATGTAAATCTTTATGCTAACGAGAACGATATTTTCAATCATATTGTAGACCTTCAGCCAGATGCTATTTTATTAGACATTGTTCAGCCAACTGTACAAGGAACGGAACTTTGCCGACAAATAAAAGAAGCCGAAGGAACAAGCCATATACCCGTTATCGTATTATCTACACATCCGCACATTAAAAAAGTAAAAGAAGTGTGTGCTGATGAAGTTGTACCCAAACCATTTGATATTGATGGTTTAGTGGAAATTGTAGGCGAGCAGCTTAAAAGCGCTTCATAATATCCTAATATTCACATAGCATTTAGGAATAAACTGAACATTAGGCAATTACTGTTGTTTATCAACTTATAAACAACAATCATGATTGCTTTTGTACTACCCTTTAATAAATTAATTCATAAGGAACTTCA